>JAUWPM010000053.1 GCA_030611585.1 Methanosarcinales archaeon
CCGCCGCCGACCGGCCTATGATTGACGAAGATATCTGGGGCAGCCAGGCCCATTGCATAATGCTGGCGGCCTGCGGGATTATCAACGAGGCTGACCTGCGGGCGATACTGGGGGGCCTGTACCGGCCATCTGGCTTATTTCCGTCTTCCCGGTCACTACTATTATCGCACCGGCGCAGAGAAAGAGGGTTATCTTCATGAACCCGTGGAAAGGAATATGAATCATTGCTCCGGTTGCACCAAAAGGACTTAATAACGCCACGCCAAAGAGTATATAAGATAACTGGCTTATAGTGGAATATGCCAATCTCCTTTTCAAGTTGTCCTGTCCGATTGCTAAGAAAGAACCCACAATCATTGTGAAAGCAGCAATAGAAGCAAGTATTAGCCCCAGTCCGAGCGAACTCATCAAATCTATTCCATATATATAGCATACGACTCGCACAAACCCAAATACGCCTGCCTTTACTACTGCTACGGCATGCAAAAGCGCGCTTACCGGTGCTGGCGCGACCATTGCAGTGGGAAGCCACGAGTGAAAAGGTATCCATGCAGCTTTCAATAACCCCATCATGAATATTGCAAATAATATCATCAATACCCAGGGTGCTGCAGAATCGAGACTTAATATTCCATTGGGCACAAAATCGGTAGTCCCGGTAAGGACATACGTTATCACTATCGCAGTGAATAAGAACCAACCGGATGTAAGCAAATATGTCAGGTATTTACGACCACCAAAGAACGCTTCCTCATCCTCGTGATGGGCCACTAACCAGTACGTAGATGCCGTTAACGTCTCATAGAAAACGTAGAAAGTAACGAGGTTCTCGGACATTGCCATGCTTACCGCAGCGAAGATGGCTAAAGCGAACATGAAGTAGTATCGAGTTTGCGCATGCTCCTTCAATGCACGCATATACCCTATGGAGTATAGAGAGACCAGAATCCAGAGGCAGGAAGAAGTAAAAGCGAAAAGAAGACCAAAAGCATCTACTTTGTAGCTAAGAACGATCCCAGGACATATAGTAAGTAAATGGCACCTGAGTTCTTGTCCTTCCAGAATAATCGGTACCATTGATAGGACAATCAAAAACTGTATTACACCGGCGGTTATCGTGCAGCTCTCTCTCAGATTCACCCGCGTGGAAAGCTTCGGATGATAAAATAGTAGTATGAGGAGAGCACAAATAGCGGGGCATGCAACTGCTAACAGCGGTCTAATGGACTCCACTACTACCGTCATGGCACCGCCACCCCCAATCCCAATCCCGAATTAATTGCGTCCATTAAGGGCATGGGAGTTCCAATGAGCCAGATAATCCCCACAATGAAACAGAGAACTGCAAGCACTAACCCCGGGATGACCATACTCATCGGTGCATCGGCTACTTTAATTTCTTTTTCTCCCTTCTCTTCTACCCTTATGTACATAATTTCTATTACATGCCAAAAATAAACGATCATAAGAAGCGTGCTAAAGAATATCACAGCGATAAATATATATTTGCCTGCATCTAACGCAGCGAATATTAAATACAATTTCGTTACAAATCCTACGCTTGGCGGGAAACCTATCATAGAAAGAGCAGCTAAAAGGAAGGCAAAGCACGTATAAGGCATTCTCCTCGCTAAGCCCACAAGGTCCCTTATATCCCGTAAATCTGCCTTATAAATGAATCCACAGGCTGCCATGAACAAGCAGCCTTTCATCAATGCATGGTTCAGTATATGCATCAATGCAGGAGTTAGTCCTAAGGTTGTGGAAGTGGAAAGCCCCACACCGAGCATTATATATCCTATATTCGCTATACTCGAATACGCAAGCATTCTTTTCAAGTTAAACTGCGCTATCGCAAGTATAGAGCCAAAGATCATGGCTATCGCAGCAACCCAGCTAATAATATCAGCTATGGGCGCGAAAAGAGTGATAAAATCCACGGTGAAAACCGAAAAAATAACCCTTATCAGTGCGTAAATGGAAGCCTTTGCCATCGCCGTGGATATTATCACGGTTATCACAGAAGGAGCGTAGGTATAAGCGTCCGGCTGCCAGGTATGAAGGGGGAAGATAGCACATTTTATACTCAAGCCAATGAGAATGAAAACGAAAGCCACTTGAACCGCTTTGTTCCCATACAGAGCGGGGAGCAAAAGTCTCATGTCGCCCATATTCAGCGTGCCTGTTACCGAATAAAGGAAACCTATGCCAAGCAAGTAGAAACAAACGCCGATGGCACCCATTACAAGATAATTATAACTCGCCTTCAACGCTCGCCCTCCCGCTGCCGCTATCAGTGCGTACGCAGCCAGAGAACATACCTCAAGCAGAACGTACATGTTGAACAGATCCCCGGTTACCACTACACCGGCTATCCCGGTAACGAGTAGTTGGAAGAGCGTATAGAAGGTTACGAGCTTCTTCTCATCTATTTCGTGCTCTACACTCCTCTTTGAGTATATCGCAGCCAGTAAACTCAGGAAAAGAATTATGATCAAAACGTAGGCATTCAACGCATCTACGACATATTCTATACCCCACGGCGGTCTCCATCCGCCCAACCAGTAATGGATGGTTCCTACGGTAAGGACGTGACGCAGAATGAAAATGGACAGAATGAACTGGAAGGTGATTGTTGCGAGAGAAATGTAAAAGCATGATTTCTTGTTTAGCCATCCGGCAAGTAAAATAGTTAATGCAGAAAGCAAAGATATTGCAACCACGAGCACGGGAAATTGCTCAATCGGCAACATTTATCTAATCACGTTCCCCTTTTATCTATCTCCATCTCCTTCTCCATTATTCGCTCTTCTTCTAATGTGCCGTACTCCTCGTACAGCCGTACTACTAAGGCAAGACCAACCGCAGTCGTCGCCGCACTCACAACTATCCCCGTCAGCATGAGCACGTGCGGTAACGGATTCACATACATGTAGCCCCTGTGTATCCCTTCCTCCCACACTATCGGTGCAGTCCCATAGTGCAGTCCCAATCCACTTAGAGTTCCTACATCCGAGAGGGAGACGTAGAATAGGAAAATGGCGGTTTGAAATATGGTCAATCCAATGAGTTTCTTCAGTAAATTACCCTTTGCCACCGTTGCATAGAGACCGGTAAGCATGATGACGATGGCAATCCAGAAATTATATTTCGCAACTATGTGCTGCGCTATCCATTCAATCATTCCTCAGCACCTCCTTCTTCCACGCTTTCTTCTTTCCTCACAAGATCATAGAATATGGATACGAATGCCGCCATCACCGTTACCCCTATGCCCACCTCTACTATGTTACCTACCCAGAATCCCCTGGTCGCAGGTCCACCGATTATCTTCGCCAGAGGAATTGCACAATAGTTCAGATACTCTGCCTTACCGAGACTGAAAATAATACATAAAAGACCACCCACCCCTGCGTATAAATACAAGCCAAGGCTTTTAAAAACGGCATTCCAACCCTCAGGCATTTTCATACGCCCTTTATCAATACCAAAAGCAACGACAAGTAGAATAAAAGAAGCTGCAAGTACTGTTCCTCCCTGGAAACCACCTCCCGCTCCTTCCGTTCCTATCATCACGTATAATCCGAATAATTGAATGAAGGGAATCATCAGCTTCGCTATCGTTTGTATTACAACGTCCCTCTCCTGTATTCTCTTCTCCGTGCTCAAGCTCAAAGCTTCTCTCGCCTCCTCAATAACATTATAACCGAAATAGCAGCAGTGAAAATAACAGCCTCCTCATACATCGTATCATAACTTCTGTAATCAGCAAGACCTGAGGTTACCATGTTGGGCAATTCCGTTTCCTCCTCTGTTTTATCCTGCCATCTTACGGGAATAGAATACCTGTAAACCTTTAATTTCCCCCCTGAATCCTCTTTGATGAAATACCATTTCTCCGGACCCGGGTAATATTTTTCCTCTTTCATGATGAGCACGTCCCAACCCTCTTCTGTTTTATCAATCTTATAGTTCCCTTCTTCTAAGGACGGGAAATGATTTTCTCTTGTGTAACCTATCTCCGCTATTTTGGTTTTCAACTCCGCGGGGACAACACCGGCATCTAAGCTGCCCGCTAATCCCTCTGCATCAATACTGATGGGTAAGGGAACATACCTATTTGGTGGTGAATTCGGGTCACCAAACGCGGGTATGTCCTCCACTACCCACACAAACATTGCACCCAGAAGGATCACGGAAATGAGCGCTACCGTAGGTAGAAGATGCAGTTTCTTCATTTCTCCTCCCACCTCGCTGTCCTTGACAAAGCGGCAATCATAAAAGCCGTTGTTACACCGGCGCCGATAGCAGCTTCGGTAAACCCCACATCCACCGCATTCATCTCCACCCACACACAAGCCATCAAGAAACTATAAGCGCTGAGAAGTACAATCGCAGCTAAGAGGTCTTTCGTCGTTATCGCTGCTATTGCGATTACAACAATGAAAAACAACAGTGCAAGGTCAATCGGAATTATCATTTTTCTTTTTTTACTCCTCCATATACACGTGTGCTACTTTCCTTTGCATTGTCTTATCCACCAATAGTGCGTCTGCGGGCTTCTCAGCTAATGCGTGAACCCAGAATTTACCCGTCTCCGGCTTCACTAATATCGTTATCGTTCCCGGAGTTAAAGTGATGGAATTGGCTAAGGTGGTGAGTGCAAAGTCGCTTCTTAACGTTGTCTCGAATTCTATTATCCTCGGGTCTATCGGCATCTTCGGATGTATAACGCGGTATGCGACGTCAAAGGTCGCCAATACTATCTGCCACAATTCCCAGAAGAGGTAAGGAATCATTCGGAGCGTTTTCAAAAGCACCTTCTCACCCCTGCTCGAGACTAACAGTTCGTGTGAGATGAGTGTAACGATCAATGCGCAGATTATACCTTTTGATATTTCGATAAGATCGTAATGCTGGGGGATATAAACAATCCAGGCGGATAAGAGCACCCAGAATAGGAACATGGCACAGAAAGTTACAATCATTGAGAATGCTTTTTCGCCTTTGGATTTAAAGACCATCTCTAAATTTATTCACCTCCTTGCCTCACCCTTCTTCCACGGTTTCAAGCCGGAGACATACGCAGCTTTCATTATTGCGTGCGTGCCCACGGGGTTAGCGATGAAAATGAAAAGCATGAGGAAGATAAGTTTTATGGTTATGAAAGACCAGCCCTGGTAAATCATACAGCCAACTATTATGAGAACTTCTCCGAGCGTATCGCACTTCCCGGTGGCATGCAGTCGGGTATAAAAGTCAGGGAATCGTAATAATCCCGCCGCTCCGGTAATCATAAAGAACGCTCCCCCAGCCATGAATACCGTGGCTATTATATCTATGCCTTGCATAGCTCCCCCCTCTCAAGATATCTTGCCATAAGTAAGGTGGCAATGAAGTTTAATGCGGCATAAAGAAGCGAGATGTCAATGAACATGGGTCGTTCGAATATATAGCCTATGACGACTAAAAGGACGATTACTTTTGTCCCGATCACATTAGAAGCGGCAATCTGGTTGAATATACCGGGTCCGAGAACCAACCGGTATAGGGATAGCAATATCGTGAATACGATTATTAGCCCGATAGCGAGGAATGTTTCTATCATCTGTCCGCTTGTTACCTATTACTGAGGTACTATAAATAACCTTCGGAATTGTTCCGAATAAAAATAGATACGAGAGAGTTAATAGCACCGGGAGATTACATAAATTGACGTTTGAAGGACAGAAGAAGCGGGCGCTTGAGAGACTGCGGATACGGGGCGCAGACGAAGAAGTGAAGGTGATACTCGAGAAGATAAACCGCCGTGACGGTTTCTTCACAACGAGCAGTTGCTCAGGTAGGATCGTTCTGATCTGCTTACCGGAAATAAGCGCCAAGAAAGAAGCGCGATTTATTGGTAAGTGGCATCGCCGGGTAAGGAAGGCGGAAGTGCTTGAGGCGATGAGCGACGCGACGCTGCACATAAAAGGCGAGGTATGGTTAATAGCGCAATCGCCGATATTGCACGTGGCATGTAGAAGTTTGGAGCAGGCGACGGCGTTGTTACGGATCGCAATTGAATCGGGATTCAAATACAGCGGTATAAAGGCGATTGGAAAGGATGATGGGAAAGTAATGGTGGAGCTGATGAGCACGGAAAGGATGGATGTGCCGCTGGCTTTGGATGGCAGGGTGTTTTGCAGCGAGGAATATCTGGATTTTATCCTGTCAAAGGCGAATTTCATGCTCGACCGTGGGAAAGCGAAATTGACGCGGTTTGGTTACGGGTTGAATGCGATTGGTTTTTAGGATTTAGGATATATTTTTGTGAAATCTCCCGGTTTGAAAAATTAAAAACCTTTTAAATACCAATCAAAGAGATAGAGTAGAAGGCAGTTAGTACGGAATTGCGAATGCCGCCGTAACTCAGTTGGTAGAGTGCCCGGCTGTTAACCGGCTTGTCACAGGTTCGAGTCCTGTCGGCGGCGTAACATAAAATCTGGACCGGTTGTTTAAACAGCATTTGAAACGTAATCGTTTATCCTTTCCACCGAGAAGTCAGCAACGAATTGAAGTTTCTGCTTCGCTTCCGAATCATCGAGTTCGGCAATACAATTTATCGCAGTTCTTACGAGCTCTTCAGAAAGTCTGAGTGCGTAATCAATCGAGCCGGACTTTACCAACATTCTCCTCACTCTATCAATGTCAAAACTGCCGGGTTCTCTATCCCGTAACAGAACCGCTTTTATATACTCCTTCTCCGGACGTTCCGAATGATTTAATGCGTGAATGACGAGGAGTGTTCGTTCACCATTTTTAATGTCCAACCCAACGGGTTTTCCCGTTTTCGCCGTTTCACCGCAGATGTCTAAGATGTCGTCCTGGATCTGGTATGCAATCCCTAAACTTCTACCGTAATTGCGTAGATTCTCGATTTCTACTTCGTTTCCGCCTCCGAGCATGGCACCTGCTTCTGTACTTGCCATAAACGTAGCAGCGGTTTTCAGCTCTGCCACCTCCATGTACGATTGCTCTGTCGCCTCTTCCAGGTTTCGTAACTTGAACTCCAGATACTCGCCCATAGCAGTATCAGAGATAGCGTTCGATACCATGCCCACAACTTCCGGCACCCCGCACCTCGCAAGCATCTCGCAAGAAAGCCCAAGCAGGAGATCGCCGATGATCACCGCCGTCTTCTCACCGTACATCGCGGGATTGGAAGGATTTTTACGCCGTATGTAATTCTCATCTATAATATCGTCATGAACGAGAGAAGCGTTATGGATGAGTTCAATCGCCATTGCGGTAGATAACGCTTTTTCACGGGAACCACCCACCGCCTCCGCCGATAGATAGCAGATAATAGGACGCAGCCTCTTCCCGCCCGTATCTTTTATATAGCTCAGCGCACTGTATAAAACCTCATTGTGGCACTCCTGCAATTTCTGCTCGATGACTTCGGAGAACTTGCGGTTGAAATACTGCACCTCCTCTTGAAACAGCAGCTCTTTCATTTCGGTTCCTATCCCATCCATTATAATAATCCACTTATTAAAGTATAACTGCCTATTCTTTAAGACGCAGATTAACACTGATTTACGCGGATTTTTTTCTTTTTTGGGTTTATTTTCATCTGTGTTAATCTGTGTCAATAATTTAGGTTTTCTTGTTATTTATCATCTTCTTTTTTTTCGCTATTCTCCTTCCACCGCAAGAAATTGCAATACGGGCAGCCGAAATCCCACGTATTACTCCTGCCTTTGCCCTTTTTTATTATTTTTAACTTAAACAGAGAAGGATGTTTATCGCAGGTCTCGGTAGTCACGATCAGGCGCCCGCTCGATGGTAGCGGTAAAGAGAAACTACAGGTAGGGAAATTACTGCAGCCCACGAATCTTTTCCTGCGTTTGGAAGTCATCCAGAAGAGATCCGCACCGCATTCCGGACATTTCCCCACGATTGTACCCCCTTTCATAGCTTCTTTAAGCGATTTCGCTATCTCTTCCTTGTTCGCCGTCATCTCCTTGAACACCGCTCGCAGCATATCCCGCGAATCGTCTGCAACGTCCTTCTTCTTTCGATTGCCCTCTTTTATCTCGTCCATCTCCTGCTCCAGCTTTTGTGTCATCTCCGGCTTCGTTATCAGTGTCGCATATTTCTCTAACGAATCAATAAGTGCAATCGCCTTTTCTGTGGGTTTCGCGGGATTATCTTGCACGTATGCCCGTTCGTACAATTTACCCACGATCTCATGTCGCGTGCTCTTCGTGCCCAGCCCCAAATCTGCCATCTTCTTTATCAAGCCCGCCTGTGAAATCCGTTTCGGTGGCTTTGTCTCCTTCTCTACAAGCTCTATAAACTCGATCTGTACTTTCTCGCCCTCTTGTAACTCCGGGATTTTCACCTCCTCTTTCCTCTGATAGGGATACACCGCAAGGAATCCCTCTTCCTTCAATTCTTTTCCCTTCGCTTCCAGGATCTCCCCGCCTATCTCCATCATCACCTCGGTATCCGCCCATTTCGCGGCATCAGAAAGAGTAGCTAAAAACCGCCTTACCACAAGTTCATAGATCTTCCACTCGGGCTTCTCAATCTTCTCGCGCGATGCTTCCGAG
Source organism: Methanosarcinales archaeon (assembly GCA_030611585.1). Taxonomy (GTDB): domain Archaea; phylum Halobacteriota; class Syntropharchaeia; order Alkanophagales; family Methanospirareceae; genus JACGMN01. The sequence goes on from JAUWPM010000053.1 coordinate 8,601, forward strand.
ACGGGATGTATAGGTGGATGGTCGGTAGTTCTTTTTTTACCTGCGGTTGGTTTCAATTGCTTCTTCTTTAATAGTAGGCGCGCGTAATCGCCAAAATCAGCGTTATCGAGGAACAGCGTTACTAACGCCTTTAAATCGAGCGTATCGGGATACGTGGTATTATCAGTACGATGGTAAGAGATGAGCCCTTGCAGATATAAGCCCTCTGCGACGTTCATTGCTCGCTTTGGCGTGTAGCCGATGGAAGATGCAGCACTTATAAAACTCGTGGTATCAAACGGAGTGGGCGGCTTTTCCGTTCGCAAATGCGTCTTCACCGCACAGACGCATCCATCATGAGCTGATTCTATTCTCGATTTTATCTCTTCGGCTTCTTCCTCATCCCAAAATTTCTGCGTTTTGTGACGAACCTCGAAAATATCGCCCTTTTCCGTCTTTAATTTCACGTGCAGTTCCCAGTATTTACGCGGGACGAATTTCCTTATCTCCTTCTCCTTATCCACTAACAACGCAAGCGTGGGGGATTGAACACGTCCAACGGAGAAGAACTCCTCTCCCAACCGATTCGCAGATAACGAGACAAACCTTGTCAGTGACGCACCCCAGATCAGGTCAGTTATCCCTCGCACTTCGGCAGATGCCGCCAGGTTGTAATCAACTTCACTCCGTGCGGCGAAACTATCTTTTATGTCCTTCTCGGTGATCGCACTGTATCGCATCCGGTCAACGTTCACGTCGGGATTGGTCTTTTTAATGATTCTGAGTGCCTCAACGCCGATTAACTCGCCTTCTCGGTCGTAGTCGGTTGCGATGGTTACGGTATCCGCATCCTTTGCGATTTGCTCCAGCGCTTTTGCGATTGTCTTTTTTAATGCAATTGCTACGATTTTTGCGTCTATCAGCTTGTAAGGATCTACCCTGCTCCAATTGCTGTACGCGGTTGGGAAGTCCAGCCGGAACACATGCCCGCTCAGTCCTGCAACTACTTTACCATCGAATTCATGCGCATTTACGCTTCCTATCTTTCTATCCTTTGCCTTGCCTTCTGATAGAATCGCGGCGATTCTCTTTGCTACTGTCCCCTTCTCTGCGATTATGTAGTGCATTCGTCTTTTTCGAGGCGTTCTCCCACGAGTGTATAGCTTTGATAGAAGGGTTCTATTTAAAGTAAATATTCGCAGAAGTGGTGTCAAAAGTTGGGAGACCGTCCCTACCTGAAAGAGAACGGGGATAGAGTGGACCGCATACAAGTTTTATCGGAATGGAGGATATAACGTCATAAAGGTCAACCTCTATAAGATAACCTCTTTGTCACTTCATCCCAATCCACTTCTGTCATCACGCAACCGCTCTTTGAAAGCACTACGCCTATCATCGGCACACCCGTTGACGTAACATATCTCATTGTTTCGTAAAGGTCGTGCTGGCATGCAACGCCCATCGCAACCAGAGGCTCTTTATCTCTTATCGCTCGCTTAACAAACTCACCACCAGGTGCGATGCAAAGTCCTACCCCGTGTTCATCACACACTTTTTTAAGTTCCGCAATCCCGCATTTACCACACTCTTCACAGATTATTCCCTCTTGTGGCGATGTCTTCGCCGGACATTCGAGGCTGCGGAGGCACTGGGGCAGAAACACTATTCTCTTATCCATCGGTGTCTTCCCAAACGCATCTATGTATACCGAATTCATCAGTGCAATACCTACTTCGTCCACGATTAGGGGATTTATATGGCAGTAACCGAAGATTAGCTTGGCGGGTTGGTAAAAGAGGTTGAGCACAACGAGCGTGAATCTTGGAAAGAGGTTTCTTTTATAAATGGCTAAGCAGATAGCAGTTAAAATTAGCGCCGCCGCTAATACAACAAAGATCACAAATACTTTTCCTACCAATACGTATACTGAGGATGGTATTAGCTCATTCATTTTGATATTTGCAGTAGTTTGCACCTCCTTATTATTTCTTCGCGGTCAACGGTGGTATTGACGCATCCGGTGGTTGTTAAAGGCACGCCCTGCGCTGGCACACCCATAAGTTTTGCATTTAACATCCCTTCATGCAGATTGGGGTAGCAAGCAACACCTATCACCGCTTTTGGTCTGCTGTGCATAAGAATCCTTCCTGCGAATGTCCCACCTGGCGATATATACATCCTGATGCCAAGTTCTTTGCAAATAGTACTTAATTCCGAGATTGCGCATTTACCACATTCCATACAATGGATACCGTCCAGCGGGCTCAGCTTAGCGGGGCATTCCGTGCTTCGGATGCACTGTGGCAAGAGTAAAACACGCTCTTCCATTTTCGTAGCGGAGAACTCGGTATAATTAAGTAAATTCCGTATCTCAATTGATACTCGATCTATCAGCGTCGGGTCAACGTGAAAGAACGAAAGCAGTCTGCGCAAAGGCTCATAAAGCACGCTTGTTACGAACAACAGGAAATTCGGGAATAGTATTCTTTTCGTATGTAACGCAAGGGCGCAGACGATAAGAGCTAATGCTATAAGAACCACAAAGGCAAGTGCAAGGAATATCACTATCCGCCCTACTGCTTCAAGCATAAACAACCCTTTTCTAAAGGAATGGTATAGTCTACTGAGAATTTTGATTTACTTCTATTTATGCACCCTCCGGTAACCTTCAACCCATTTTTTTTCTTATATTTTCCATCATTTTTTTATTGTATATAATGTACAACTACCATAATTCTCTTTAAGACACAGATTTACGCGGATTTACGCGGATTTATAGTCATTCCAGTAATAAATTGCAAACCACGAGATTTCACAAGATTAGCACAAGACCGGAAATCAAAGAGAAGAAAAACAATTCCGGCTTCTTGATCTTTGCTTTTTCTCGTGGTTAGGTAGGTAGCATAAAAGTTTTTTGGCATCCTCACGCCATATATAGTCAATCACATCCATTCCACCCGAAAATATAGCTAATCCTTTTATCTGTGTTAATCTGCGTCTATATAATTTGAAGACACAGATTTACACTGATTTACGCGGATTTATTTAGGGTGAAGAACAAAGTTGATTTTTATCATCTGCGTTAACTTGACTTTGCCACGTTTCAAATTTACCCTACCGCGGAGAACGCTGGATTAGCGGTTTAGTTTATTGGCGTTTCAGCTCGTTAGCTAAACCGCTAACGCTCTAAAGCGCTAACGCTCTAAACCGCTAACCCTCTAAACCGCTAACCCTCTAAACCGCTAACCCTCTAAACCTCTATCCTCTGTGGTCTCCGCGCTCTCGGCGGGAATAGATAGATCGCTATATTTTTAGACAG
>JAUWPM010000101.1 GCA_030611585.1 Methanosarcinales archaeon
GCCAACTCAAACAGATATCTCCGCTGTTGAAAAGTGGTTTGACGATAATAGACAGCCATTTCCAAGCTCCCCCCTCATATAGAAATGAATGGCGGAAAGCTTTATATATCCTATGCTTCTCATCAAGGTGGTGATAACAGATTGTACCAGATTTTCAAAGAAATGATGTGTGGCAGAATCCTGACAAGAGTCGTTTAATAGAATCCATACTGCGGGGAATACCTATCCCCTCGATCTATTTAGCAGAAGAAGAGGAAGGAAAATATGTGGTGATAGACGGACAACAGAGGATAAACTCTATCATTCAATATATGGATAATAAATTTGGACTGAGTGGACTAAATGTACTCACAAACCTTAAAAATAAAAGGTATAGTAACCTAATAGGTGAGCATAAACCGTTAGAAGAGCGACTTCGCCATGCAAAAATTCCTGTGATAATTATCAGTACGCGTGCCGATGATACGATTGTATATGAGATTTTTAATAGGCTCAATACAGGCGGCATGAAACTAAATGCACAAGAGATAAGAAACTGCATGTATCACGGAAATTATAATGATTTAATAAAAAAATTAGCACTTGATAGTAATTTCGTATATTTGCTGGGCTCTTCCCAAGACAAGTTATATAGGCGAATGATTGATTCTGAACTAGTTCTACGATTTTTTGCGTTCGACAGATTAGGGCTGTTTAATATTGGGGCATATAGGCACCCTCTAAAACGATTTTTGAATAGGGAGATGGCGGACCACACAAACATTAGCGACGTGGAAAAACAGAAGTTTACAAATATCTTCAAAGAGTCCGTTAAACTAACCAAAGATGTTTTTGATAGAAATGCATTTAGAAAATTCAATATGGGTTCTGAGAACGAGGTTAACGGTAAATGGGATAATAAGATTAATAAGGGAATATTTGACGTAGTAATGTGTGGATTTGCATCATACGTGAAAATGGACAGTAGAGAGACTATTGTTCAATTCAAAGATGCCATTCGTGAAGAACTTATTTATTTGATGACTCACGATGATGAATTTATCGATGCAACAAGTGGACATGGTACACATGAACAAAATCCAGTGCGTACAAGGTTCAGAATAGGGTTCGAGTCTCTTCATAAAATTACTGAAAATCAAAACAATAATTTTTCATTAGAATTCAAAAAGCAGGTTTACAATAGAAATCCTGAATGTTGTATTTGCGGTAGGAGGATCCAAATTCCTGATGATGCAGAAATACATGGAGTAGACTATTATTGGCGTGGAGAGACGATTCCTATAGATGCTCGTGTAGCTCATAGATATTGTAATCAGAAGTGACGACAACATACATAAAAGCCTTTCGATTATTCTAACTGAAAATATTTGATATTGTAGCTACATTCGTAAGACTAAGAGATACGTATCATGAACCCTATTATAGATACCATCATTGTTGCAATATGGCTGATGCTGCCCGCGTACATACCGAATCCGAGTGCGGCGTTCTTTGGCGGTAAGACTCCCATAGATCGGGGTATCTACTGGGGTAAGGGCAGATTGCTGGGTGACGGAAAGACGTATGAAGGTCTCGTAAAGGGCTTCGCGTGCGGCTTCCTCGTCGGCATCATTCAGCATCTATTTTTGTGTGGGTATCTAAATCTAAATCTAAATCTAAATCTGCCTTCTTTCGGCGTCTTCCCCTTATTTTTCGTGACCTTATTTTGCTTATCCGCGGGTGCAATGCTTGGAGATCTGCTGGGAAGTTTCATAAAGCGGCGAGTGGGGCTACAAAGAGGTGCACCTTTTCCTCTGTTAGATCAACTGGACTTCGTGGCTGGTGCCTGGCTGCTTTTGTTCCTGTTCGCACGAGCGTGGTTCATCGAATCCTTCTCCCTGGATGTAATCCTCGCGGTTATTATTATCACTCCGCTGTTGCATCTGCTTACCAATTACGTCGGCTTTAAGATGGGGCGGAAACAGGTCCCGTGGTGAATTGAATGGTGCTAAAACTCATTGTCGGGCGATAGTGAGCGGCTGCCGGCGAAAAAAAGCGTAATGTTTAATTAGAATCCGGCTATTCTATTTTAGAGATTATGGGGAAGACGAAGAAGGCCAAAGGAGAAGAGGAGGAAGGGATAAAGATAGCGCAGGTTTCCTGTGGTACAATCTATGGAAACGTGCAGCACGAGATAGAGAAAGCCGCAGCAGAAGTGGGTGCGGAGATCTTCGTGCCCGAAGTTGACCTGGACTATGTAAAGGAGAAGGTGGACGAATTTGGCTATGATTTTAATACCAGTCTTGGATTAGAAGTAGCGTTGGCGAGAGGCTACGCCGTGTCCGAAGGGTTAAGCGATGCCGACGCGGTGTTCGTTGCCGGCTGTCACAAATGTCCGCGAGGAGCGGTAATACGAACGGAAATCCGGAAGATTATACAGGAGAAGACAAATCTGCCCATTGTTATGTATCCTTTTACGGATCGGACGAAGGCAGGGGAATTGTTAACGCGAATGGAAGCGCTGGTTACGATAGTGAGAAGGAGATGGATACTGGAGCGGAAGGTACAAGAGGGGCTTACTGCGGGTATTGATTCTGGTTCGACGACCACAAAGGCGGCGATTATGCAGGATAACGAGGTGTTGGGAGCGACGTGGATACCTTCACGGGACGTGGTAAACACGGCGGAGAAAGTGTTTGCAAAGGCGTTGGAGATCGCAGGCGTGAAACGGGAGGACATAGAAGCGCTGGGAACCACTGGCTACGGCAGACATGCAGTAGGCGAGCATTTCAAGGCGGACCTGGTGCAGGAGGAGCTGACCGTGAACTCGAAGGCGGCGATGTATCTCGCGGGCATCGAGAAAGGCGAAGCAATGATCATTGACATCGGCGGTATGGACAACAAGATAATTACTGCAAATGACGGCATTCCCGACAACTTCACGATGGGCGGGATATGCGCGGGAGCTTCGGGAAGATTCCTGGAAATGGTGGCACGTAGACTGGGTGTGGACGTGGTAGAGATGGGTAAGTTAGCGTTAGAAGGCGATTATACAAAAGTGAAGACGGACAGTTACTGCATCGTCTTTGGCATTCAGGATCTCGTGTCGGCGTTGTCAAGCGGAGCGAGAAAGGAAGACGTTGCGGCTGCGGCATGCCATTCGGTCGTGGAACAGGTGAAGGAGCAGTTACTGCAGGAGATAGACCTCAGACAGCCTGCAATAGAAGTTGGCGGTACTGCATTGGTGGAGGGCGTGCCGGTGGCGATGAACGACGTGCTGGGATTCGACGTCATTGTGCCTCGGTATCCGCAGTATATCGGTGCGGTGGGCGGAGCACTGCTCTCTTCGTCCTTCAGGTAAAAAAGTCATGTTACTACGATTCATCGGTGTGGTGGAGAAGGCGAACGAAAGGGGAGTATCAAAGGTAAGAATTTTTGATGAATTTTCTGAGGGTTTGGAAGGGTTGGATACCTTCTCGCATGTTATCATCCTCTACTGGTTCCATTTACGAGCTACCGAGGAGAGAAGAAGAGTTTTAAAAGTCGTTCCAATGGGATGTGCGGGGAACCCAAAAGTGGGTGTGTTCACCTCCAGGAGCCCGAGCAGACCGAATTCTATCGGATTGTGCGTAGTGGAACTGGTGAAACTGGAAGGGAATATTTTGTCGGTGAAAGGGCTCGATGCGTTTGAAGGCTCGCCTATAATTGACGTTAAGCCGTACCTCCCACGAATAGATGCGTTTCCCGAGGCTGTCGTTCCGCAGTGGGCTCGTCATGATCCGAAAACATGATGGTTTCTAAAGGATGGACGTTAAGATAATTCGGAGTCAAAGAAGGAAGAAAACGATAAGTGCACGAGAAGTGGATGGTGTCATTCACTTATACCTACCGGCGGCTCTCTCACGAGAGGACGAATTCAAGTACGTCCAGTGGGCGAAGAAGCGATTTGAGGCACGGAGTCGTAAAAAGGAACTCAGGGAGAATAACGCTGACGCCGAACTGGAGAAGCGTGCTCAGGAACTCAACAAGCGGTATTTCGCCGGTGAACTCTCATGGACACGGATAAGTTATACGACCGAGCAGAACGCACGCACATTCGGGATTTGCAACACGAGGAACAGAACAATCAGGGTTTCAGACCGCTTACTGAAAATGCCGCAGTTCGTTCATGATTATGTCGTGGTGCACGAGCTCGCGCACTTGAAGGTGCCAAGACACGGCTCCGATTTCTGGCGACTCGTCAATCGCTATCCGAAGACGGAACGAGCGCGGGGGTATTTGATGGCGGTTGGCATGAGCGATTGATTGATTGAGATAGATGAATGAACGAGTTGGATGGGCAAATAAAAAGGTAATTTTAAAGCATCAGTGATGATATATACAAAGCTTATGATTCGATGATCGCGTACTCTTAAGATTACTTTTAAGAAGCGGGGTTGAAAAAAAGGGGAGAAGAACATGACGAAACAGGAAGAAGGGAATAAGATGGATTTCATTTTATCCTTAGAAGCCGACAGGTGGCTATTTCATGCAGATCTCCTCGTTGACAAGGCGCATGTAGTGATGCTAAAAGAGCGAGGGATAATAAAAAAAGAGGAAGCGGCGGAGATTCTGAAGTTCTTAACAAAAATAAAGGAGAAAGATTTTATCGAACTCGAACTCCCCTCTTATGAAGATCTGCATACTGCGATTGAATCAGTTTTAATACGAGAAATAGGCGAGGCGATGGGCGGCCGGATGCATATCGGACGGTCGAGAAATGACGAAGTGGCAACGTGCATAAGGATAGCGCTTC
>JAUWPM010000132.1 GCA_030611585.1 Methanosarcinales archaeon
GACCTCAGGAGTTTGAGAATATCACCAAATGAGATTTCAACCTCTAAATGGGGTGATCTTGTTATTATGAAACTCAAGAGTGGACAGGCAATCGTGCTGGCTAATACATCCTCCGGCGGTATAGGACCGAAAAGAGAAGACGTGGTCAAACTTGATGGTAAGGTTTTAGGCCGGTTAATGGCTCGAACAGTGCTTATAAAAGTCCTGTCTTCGGGAGCGCAGCCGATTGCTTTGATCGCCAACCTGAGTGTGGAATTCTTCCCTACGGGGTCCCAAGTATTCCAGGGGATGAGAGAAGAAGCGCATAAAATTAAAGCATTGGAGATATTAGAAGGGCATACAGAGGAGAACATCGAGACGAACCAGACTGGCATGGGTATCACCGTATTGGGGATATGCATGGAAAAAGAATTGAAAATAGGTAAGTCGTTGAAGAACGATTTGATTGTCGCCGTAGGTGAGCCCAAAGTAGGGTATGAAGTGCTAAATGCCAGTGCCAGAAGTATCGTAATGGTGGAAGACGTGCAGAAACTCTCAAAGATGGCGTACGTTCATGAAATTATACCCGTTGGTCATGAAGGGATAAAGGGCAGTTTAGAAATGATGCAGAGTAGTTCAGGCTATAAATACAAAATAGAGTCAGAAAAGGCTGTAGATATAGAAATAGAAAAATCGGCGGGACCTTCAACCGTTGTGCTCGTTACCGTGGGAGAGGGGAGTATGGAAATGCTGAGGAAATCGGTTAAAAAGCCTGTTCAAGTCATAGGGCGGGTTTTGTGATGCGTTGCTTAACTTATATTATCTATTATCATAAAAATACAAAACCACAAGATTACACAGATTTTCACGAGAAAACAGACCAAAAAGAAAAAATCCGCGTAAATCAGTGTAAATCTGTGTCTTAAAGAGAATTATGGCAGTTATACTTTATATACAAAAATAAAAGGGTGCAGCAGTAAAAAATGAACCACACAAAGGAAATAGTATCCGGCTGGCTTGAGCTTTCCGGACTGCCGAAGTTCACAACCACTATGCTCCCATTCCTCTTAGGAACGGTCTTAGCATGGGCTGACGGGTATGCCTTTGATGGTGCGGCGTTCGCAATCTCGCTGCTGGCGGTGTTTCTGCTGACGGAGTTCTGCTTCGTGCTCAATGCGAGCAGTATATACGAGGATTTAAAGCGAAAAGGGATTGATTTTGGTCCCGTAGAGAGAACAAGCACGCTTCATAATACCGCGGTTAGCGGGCGGTTTAACGCACTTGCAAAAGGGCTTATAACGGTGAAGCAGGCGAACACCGGTGCTTATCTATGTGCATTGGCTGCTTTACCCCTCGGCGTGTTGTTGCATTTTTATTTCAAGACTGGAAGTCTGACTTTGCTACTCGGACTCCTTGGCATAATCATCCCGTACTCTTATTCACGGGGACCGCGGTTCTCTTACCACGGCTTGGGTGAACTAACACTAACCGCAGGAGTGGGCTGGCTAACGGTCTTCAGCGGTTACTATTTACAATCGCACCAGGTGAGCTGGCTCCCGACCGTCGTTGCACTGCCCTGGATAATAGACACATTCAAGCTGAAATTAACGCGTGAAATCCCGGATTTCGAGTGCGACCGGATAATAAACCGCAGGAATCTGGCAATTCGATTGGGTAAGATCACGACTGCCAGTCTTTATTTACCGCTGACCATTTGCTCATGGCTCGCATTCATTCCCCTTCTGTTCCTCGATCTCGGTATTCCGTACGTTCTGTTCGTACTGTTAGCCATTCCGATGTTCTTCACTGCAAAGAGTTTGCTTTTAATACCGGCATTTAAAAACAGTCTGACCGGAAATACGAGCGAAGAGGAGATCAAGAAAGGAATCAGTGCGATAACGAAAAACGC
>JAUWPM010000081.1 GCA_030611585.1 Methanosarcinales archaeon
AAGAGAATAAAATCGCGAAGGTGCAGTTGGAGGCGATGCTGGAGAACGTCAGGTTGGCAGAGGATCTGCAAAGACCTTTATGTCAGGACACGGGTCTCCCGCTGTTTTTTGTTACGCTTGGTAATTGTAGTGACGCATTAAATCTCAGCGATATTGAGAGCGGCATAAGGGCGGGCGTGGAGGAAGCGACGGAATTAATCCCGCTGCGGTCGAACGTGGTGGATCCGATACTGAGGACGGGCGAAGGCGCGAATATCGGAGATAGAATGCCGTATATTAATTATATCATTGACCCGGATGTTGACGGACTTGAGATCTTGGTATTTCCGAAGGGCGGCGGCTCGGAGAACATGAGTGCATTTACGATGCTGACGCCGAAGCCGGAAACGGAAGCGTTGAAAGCGATTAAGAAATTCGTTCTTGATACGGTGCTTAATGCCGGGGGGAAGCCGTGTCCACCGACGATTATCGGCGTTGGTGTCGGCGGCTCGGCGGACATGGCGACGAAGCTTGCGAAGGTCGCGGTGATTCGACCGATAGGTGTGCGGAATAAGGATGAGCGGATAGCGCAGGCGGAAGAGGAAATCTTGGAAGCGGTGAACAGCACGGGTATCGGACCTATGGGTTTAGGCGGGGACACTACGGCGCTTGACGTGCATATAGAGACTGCAAGTACGCACATCACCAGTTTGCCGGTTGCGATAAATTTCCAGTGCTGGGCGGCGCGACAAGCGGCTGCGAAAATATACTCGAATGGTAATGTGGAGTATGTGTATGTGTGAAGAATAGATAAGAATTGAGAGAGATCTCGATAAAACCTTCTGTCTAAGAATGTTTCTATTCCCACCCCTTCTCTTCCATGTATTTATACGCCTGCTCAATAGCGTCCGTTTCAGCATCCTTTTTTGTATCAAACCACCTATCGTTATCACTTTTCACACCTTTTAATTCGACGCATTCCCCCGTTTGCGTATCTTTAATCGAGCACGTCTCTATTTGCCACTGTTTCTGGTGCGCCGCACCTTGTGACCGATACGTGAACTTCATGTCCGGATTGTAGCGGTTTATTTCCCTGAACTTGTTCTCGAACCGGTTTCTAACAGGGAGTTCTACTGTAAACTGCTTCTCTTTCAGCCGCTCGAAGACACGGAATTTCTGAAGGAACTTCGCTACCCCCCTCATGCCCTGTGTGCCTCTGCTATCCCAATAGATCGCACCGCAAATAGCCTCGAAAACGTCTGCAACCACTTTCGAGCTTATCTCTTCTCTTTGTTCGTTTGCTCGGATGTAGTTCCTGAGTCCCATCTCTTCACCGTATTCAGCCAATCGCTGGTTATTCTCCAGTTCGGACTTCAGAATGGTCATTCTACCTTCGTCAAGCGATCCTTCCATCATGAGGTGCTCTGTTAAGATAAAACTGATAACGCGGTCGCCCAGGAATTCGAGTCTTTGATAATTCGATGCCTCAGGATGTTCTTTGGAATATGAACTCGTGGTTATCGCTTCTTCCAAAAGTGCGATGTTCTTAAACCGGTAGCCAATGAGCTGCTCTAATTCTGAGAGTTTTGCCGTTATATCTTCGGTTCCCGTTCTCATTGGTTCGTTCATCAAAATCCAATTTATAACATCCAATGTCTTCTTTTTACCACTCTTCCACCATTAATCCCTCTATTCTTTTGAAATGCGCCACATCTGCGGTTAATAGTGTTAGATTGTGCACAAGCGCCGTAGCCGCAATATAGGTATCCATGACACCAATTTCTTCTCCTTTAGCTGTTTCCGATATATGCCCCAATAAAACTCATAGAGTGAAATGGTGGAGATAGCGTGCCTTCCCTCTGCGTCTAACTCTTTTGCTTTCTCTCGTACCTCTTTTCCTCCGATGTCAATGTCAATTAACACGCTTGTATCTAACAGCTTCATTTTACACTCGCTCTTCATCGAGTTTCTTTAATGTTAAGTTATTCGCCTTTTTCAATTCGAGTTTCACTTCGTCCCAATCTTCCTTTGAGAGTATCTGAGTGCCAACAACATCTTCTATGCACAAATTCTTTTTTGAAAGCCGCAGTATAACCTCACTTAAGCTCTCTTTATCTTTTTTCTCCATTAAAAGCGCTTTGTACACGTCCTCCCTAATCTGGACTTTTATTCCCCCCATTATTCGTCATTTATACTTACGCTACAACGGAATAAAAAATAGAAAAAGAGGACATGTCTATCTATGCCCTCAAACTGCTGCGTTTATTCCGCTCTACTTATCGATGCATGTCGTTGGACCGACTGACTAAAGCCCTAACACCTCTTTGAGCTTGAAGTGGTATTTCCCAAGTGTACCGCCGAAGTTACCTGCGCTTATCTTCACTACGCCTGGTACCTTCACCGCCGCCTGTATCCCCACGCGCATTGCCTCTTTAACTACTTCTTCGCTAACGCCGTCAATCACGATCTCAAAAACGCCATTAACGTCCGCAGGCAGTTCCGAGCCTTCTATTTTGTCCTTCAACGTCGGGCAGTACTTCTCGTTCACCGTAGCGTGCATGAACTTGTACTTCAGCGAGCCCGTTTTCGAGCCTGATGCAACAACGCCACCCGTAAACGGAGTTATCGTGCCTTCTACTTTGCCTATGGCGGCAACGGCGTCCTCCGCCGCTTTTAATGCGGTCATCTGATCCTTCGCGAGGATGAAGAAATTACCGCCGGCAACTCCTGCCTTCGCTCTCAAGTCGTTCTCCACCACGAATTCGCCGCCCATTACGGGCAATCGCCACACAGTCCTGCCGTCAAGCTCCTCCTTCGTTTGAAAACCGTCCGCAAAGAACGACAGTTTGAAGCCGGTATTGAACTCCTTCTCGGCTTCTTCCGCATTTAGACCGTTAAAAGCCGATGCCGTCGCGCAGGTGAGTACGCACTGACCTACCCTCGCAAGCAACTGAGCGTCCAGCGCCTTATAGCCAAAGGTGCAGATAAGTATGGCAACGCCGGGTCTACCATCCGGAGTCGCCTCCGCCGGTACGACAACGTCCACGCCCGCCTCTGCCGGGCACATTATCACGGACGTCCCGAAACCCGTCGTCTCTTTCGCCGCTACCATCGCCCATTTCTCGTTCACTGCCGTTATCAATACACGTGCAACCTTTATCGGAAACGCTTCAGCAAATGTATCCTCTATCTCCACTCCCTCTAATTCTAATCCCATTTTTTTCCACCTTGATGAGGGAAGAGGGTGGCGAAGTACTAAAAGTTTTCTATTTTTGTCTATTTTCTATCTACCACCGCTCGGCTCTTCGAATTTTTATCCTCTTGAAGATACACGCCGATACGCCGCAGGTATTCTGCCGAGAAGCCTTTACCGTGAATCAATAACTCTATCAAGTCTTCTACCTCGTCTATATCCGCACTGATAAAAAAAGAATCGTGAACTGCAAGGCTCAAATTCCGCCGCTTCGCCGTTTCTACATGCGCCGAAAAGCTCATACCATAATAAGAGACATGGAAAGCGTACGGTCTTCGCAGGAACAACGCGTTTGTGCCCCCTTTTCTACCTGGCACTATCACTACCTCCGCCTCCTCATGCTCGAGAATTTCATTTATGCTTTCCGGCGTAGTCAGAGGAACGTCAGCCATTATTATCAGCACCGGCTCTTTCTCCTTTGTTATCGCCTCGTTTAGCACTTCGTTCAGCCCCCTTTCATCCTCTCTAACGCTTACCGTTAACGTCGCCTTAGCACCGTTCAACTGCGCTTCTGCTTCTTTTGCTATTTCATCCCTTGAGCACGTTGTAATTATCTCTACTTCTTCTATTTTCGAGTAGGATAGCGCAGCTAAAACGTCCTTCAACATGTTCATAGCGAGTTCTTCTCGCTCGGGTTCACTAAAAAAATCACCCAATCGCGATTTTGCACCTTCCTTCTTAAACGGGATTATCGCTTTCACGTCCTTACCGTCCACTATCATAGATGCTAAGTAGTAAAAAAATCTTTCGATAATTGATTGTGCCGTGTTGTGCAATACAGTATAGCGAGTTGTGTAGTCATGTGTTATGTGGGCAGAAAGAGTGGAAAAGGAACGGAAATTGAATCCATGGCTTCAACATACCTCAAAACGGAGTTTATCTCCGGCATACCTTGCCTTTATGGCGAGTCGCTGAGAACCGAAATTCGTGCCATGGAGTTGAAGTTGAGTACGCCAAAAAGTTTCTCTGATATAGAACTTAGACCCATAGTGCAAGATATTTGTAATGTGTTATTTATTTATATAGGATAAAGGTAAAAAAATCAAAGTTTTCATTACTGCTTGAAGATAAACGAGGTAAGGAAAAGGGAAGGTATTTATGATGGGCAGCGAGAAGAGGGAGGATACGTTTAGGGAATCTGAGGAGAGGTATCGCTCCTTAGTGGAGTCTACCGAAGATTACGTATATCTGGTGGACATAGATTGCAGGTATCTCTTCCTGAACAAAAAACATCTATCAAGGTTTGGCTTGCCAAGCGACAAAGTCATAGGCAGGACTTACGGCGAGTTCCATTCGCCGAAAGAAGAGGAAGAGTTTGCTGAGAAAGTCAAAGAGGTATTTGAAACCGGAAGGTCGGTCCAGCATGAACACAGAAGCCGTAGAGACGGTAGCTATTTCCTCCGAACTTTAAGTCCTGTTAAAGACCCCGAAAGTGGCATGGTAACGGCTGTAACGCTGGTTTCAAAAGACATCACTAGACTGAAGCACACAGAGGAAAGCATCGCAAACATCAATGCCGTGCTGCGTGCGATTCGTGACGTCAACCAGCTCATTGCCCGAGAAAAGGACCGGAACCGGCTGCTTAAGGGCGTCGGTGAGAAACTCATCGAGACCCGGGGCTACTACAATGCATGGATTGCGCTTATGGACGGCGAGTCCGGGAACTTTGTAAGTGCCATGCAGGCGGGATTGGGTGAAGAGTTCTTGCAGGTTGTTGATACGCTCAAGCGTGGTGAGCTCATGAACTGCGCGAGGATGACGCTCGCGCAACCCGGTGTCAGAGTGACAGAAAACCCGTCTGAGGCTTGCACTGACTGCCCACTGGCGAGCGGTTACGAAGGCAGAAGCGCAATGACCATCCGCCTGGAACACGGGGATAAGGTTTACGGCATTCTCTCCATTTCAATCCCCGTCCAGATGGCAGTGGATGAGGAAGAACGGGTGCTGTTTAAAGAAGTAGCAGGCGACATTGCCTTTGCTCTGCACGACATGGAGGCGGCGGCTGCGCGCAAGCAGGCGGAGAAGGAACTGCGAGAGAGCGAGGAGAAATACCGTGCCACTTTTGAACACACCGGTACCTGTATGGCGATTCTGGAAGAAGACGCCACCATTTCCTTGGTTAATTCGCAATTCGAGGAATTATCAGGATATTCAAAAGAAGAGATAGAAGGGAAGATGCGCTGGACGAAATTCGTTCATCCGGATGACGTGAAAAGGATGTTGGAATATCACAATAAGCGCAGACAAAATCCGGATGGGGTTCCAAAGGAATACGAATTCAGAGCGTTGAATAAAAGTGGGGATATTTTTAACATGCTCATTGACATTGGCATGATTTTAGGGACGAAAAAATCGGTTATCTCTCTTGTTGACGTCACCGAGCTGAAACAGGTGGAGGAAACTATCAATCGCAGGTTGGAATTTGAAAAAACCGTTTCCACTATATCAACCCGATTTGTCGGTGTTTCGGATATTGATGATGCCATTAACGCCTCACTCAAGGACGTCAGTAAATTGAGTGGAGCGAGCCGCGCTTACGTCTTTCTTTTCCGTGAAGACAGAACCACAATGGACAATACACATGAATGGTGTGCCGAGGGAGTGAGTCCGCAAATAGATAATCTCAAGAATCTTCCTGTCGAGGCGTTTCCGTGGCTGCTAAGCCTATATAAAGCGGGTGAGGCTATTCATATCAAAGATGTCTCAAAGATGCCAGCAGAGGCAAAAACTGAAAAGGAAATACTGGAAACTCAGGATATCAAATCGCTTCTTTTATTCCCTTTAAGTGTCAGAGGAAAATTTGCCGGATTCGTGGGTTTTGACAATGTTGTGAAAACTGGCGAATGGAACAATGAAGATATAATGACTCTCCGTATTTTTTCTGGCATTTTGGGAACTGCATTTGAGCGCAAGCGTGCAGAAGAAGCATTACGACATCTGGTCGAATTCGAAGGAATCATCACCGCCTTATCAACAAACTTCATCAACCTTGCATCGGATGAGATTGACGATGGAATAAACCAGGCGTTGCGGACAACCGGTGAATTTAGCGGTGTTGACCGCAGTTATGTATTTCTGTTTTCCGAGGACGGAACGAAGATGGACAATACACACGAATGGTGCGCCGAAGGAATCGAGCCGCAAATTGACAACCTGAAGGGGCTGCACGTTGAGGACTTCCCGTGGTGGATGGATAAACTCAACCGGTTCGAAAACGTTTATATCTCTCGTGTCGCTGACCTCCCACCCGGGGCAAACACCGTAAAGGAGATATTACAGCCGCAAGGCATCCAATCGCTTATTGTCGTTCCCATGGTCTATGGTGGGTCCCTTATCGGATATCTTGGGTTCGATTCGGTGCGGGCGGAAAAGAGATGGTCGAAAGAGAGCATAGCACTGCTAAAAATGGTGGGTGAAATTTTTGTCAATGCGTTAAAGCGCAAGAAGGTTGAGGAAGCACTGAGCGAGCGCGAACGGTTCTTTTCCGGCATTTTGAACGACATGCTCACTTTTGTTGCCGTGCTGGAACCCAATGGAAAGGTTATATTTGTGAACAATACGCCTCTGGAGGTTGCCGGAATCAAACAGGAAGACGTGATAGGGACGATGTTTTACGATACTTACTGGTGGGCATATTCCGAGGAAGCGAAACAAACGATTAAGGGAGATATAACAGCCTGTGCCTCGGGGAAGATTTTAACCCGCCAGATTGAATGCCAGGTGGCTGATGGAGAGTTGATATGGCTCGAATTCAGCGTGCACCCGATTTATGATGAAGAGGGAAAGGTTAAATACGTGGTACCTGAGGGACGGGACGTCACCGAGCGGAAGCAGATGGATGATGAGCTTCGGGAATCAGAGGAGAAGTACAGCTCCCTCATTGAATCTACTGACGATTCCGTATACTTGGTAGACAGTGATTGTAAGTACCTCTTCGTAAACGAAAAACACCTATCCTGGCTTGGCTTGCCAGTAGACGAAGTAATAGGTAGAACTTACGGCGAGTTACATTCGCCGGAAGAAGAGAAGGAGTTTGCAGAGAACGTGGACGAGGTATTC
>JAUWPM010000008.1 GCA_030611585.1 Methanosarcinales archaeon
AAGCGCAGCAAACATCTGACACTGCCACACATCAGTGGTCACGATTGCATCGTCATCCAGGATTCTGCTGATTTCTTTTATTAATATATCTGATACCGATGCTCCTTCCCTTGATATATCTTCTACACACGAGTCACATGCCGAGTGCATCTTTTTTATTCTCTTCTCCCATTCGCTCCCGCTTTTCTTCGCTCTCTTTTTCTCCAGCAACTTTATTATTCCCGACAGTGCGAGTTTTACATCTCCTACAATCGGTATATCCACCTGTATATTCTTGTTTATCTCTGCGGTATCTATGTCCACGTGTATTAGAGTGGCATCCGGAGCAAACTGGTCTAATTGCCAGCCCGTAGTTCTATCGCTGAATCTTGTCCCTAAGGCAAGCAGAGCATCGCATTCATTAATCGCTCTGTTCGCATATACCTGCCCGTGCATCCCTGCCATGCCCAGGCAGAAAGGATGATTTTCGGGAATCGCTCCTTTACCCATAAGCGTTGTTACTACGGGAGCACCAAGAAAATCCGCTAAATGACGTAACTCCGCCGCAGCATCAGCACTGATAACACCCCCGCCTGCCAGTATAAGAGGTCGCTCCGCATTTGCTAAAATCTCAACGACTCGCTTTATTTGCACTTGATTCGGCTTTATATTCGGTTTATAGCCAGCAAAAGTCTCCTTCGGATGTAAATCCACCTTTGCCTTACCTGCTAATATGTCCGTTGGCAGGTCAACCAAAACAACTCCCTTCCTCCCGGTATTGGCAATATAAAAAGCATTATGGATGACTTTGGGTAAATCTTCCGTTCTCTTTACGAGGAAATTATGTTTCGTGATGGGCATGGTGATAGTGAAGGTGCTGGCTTCCTGGAATGCATTTGTGCCTATTACAGAGGTTGGCACCTGTCCTGTTAATGCCACCACGGGCGAAGAATCCATGTTTGCGTTCGCCAGTCCAGTAACGAGGTTCGTGGCGCCGGGACCTGAAGTGGCAATACAAACGCCTGCTTTCCCTGACACACGTGCATAGCCGTCGGCGGCGTGCGCAGCACATTGCTCATGCCGCATCAATATGTGTCTTATCGCCTCTTCCTTGTACAGCACATCGTACAAGTCTAACAGAGCTCCTCCAGGTATTCCAAAGGCTACTTCCGCTCCTTCCGTCTTCAACTCCTCTACTACTATTTCCGCACCACTTAGCTTCTGCTTTGCCATTTTTCCCTGATTTTTCCCACGCCTTTTAATTTATATCTGTGATGCCGTGGCTCAAATTATCTCTTTTAAATATAGTGCTTGCAGAATATTTAAATCCTTTGCTATTCCTTCTGGTGCATCTTCCTGAAAATGGTAGGGCAGCTAATGCTTGTTATTATCGCGAGCAAAATAATTGCCGAACCCATTGCAGTCGTTATTAAATCAAGTTTCATCCCAACCGCAGCCACCGCGATTATCAAGCTCAATCTCGACGAAAGCAAAACACCGGCAGAAATGCTATCCTTCAATGAATGCCGTACGAGAAAAAGCAGCGACGGTACTGTCTTCACCACGAATGCGATTAAAAGTAGCATTGGAACAAGATAAATCCCTCCTCTCGCCAAAGCTCCAAGGTCAAACTGCATTCCTACGCTTATAAAGAATATGGGTATGAGGAATCCGTATCCTATTCCGTAGAGTTTCTGTTCGAGAACCGTACCACCGCGGAACAAAAGGGAAAGCATCACGCCGGCGAGAAACGCACCCAGTATGGCTTCCACACCCACTACCTCCGCTAAAACAACGAATACAAGTAGCAATGCGAAGGAAGCCCTTACGCCTATCTCTGACGGGTGGTCTGATTTAAACCATTTTGAAAGTCGCTCGGGATAGTGCCAGATTGCGAGCTTACCCGCGTAATACACTGCAAAAAACAACATGAAAATAAGCGCAATTAAAAGCATCTCCCACGTTATCCCCTTCTCGTGGTAGAGCGTATGCACCGTAAGGAGCAGCATGGTGGTAAAATCAGCGACAAAAGCCGAGATGATTATTGTCTGTCCAAGTTCACTCTTTAACAGGCCCTGTTCCTTTATCGTTGGCAATATCAACCCTACCGAAGAAGTAGAAAGCACAAGTGCCATGTAGAACCCGTAACCCATTTGATGCGTCAGGAACATCGAAATGGCGAGTGTGATGATAAATATAAGCGTTCCGAGCACGAACAACTTTGCTCCATGAACTTCAACCTGCGAGAAGTCTATCTCCATACCCACCAAGAACATTAGGAATATAAATCCAAAGCTTGCGAGAAATGCTATTCCCTCTTCCTCCCCACTAAAAATCCCCAGCACACTCCGCCCGATAATAATCCCGCATATAATCTCCCCAACCACTGCCGGGACGCCTATTCTATCGGAAAGAATAGGGATCAGGAACGCAAAGACTGCAATCGCAAATAAAGGAAAATAGGAACTTATTATCATAGGCATCACACAACCGTTAGAACAGAACAGGGAGCGTTGTCTACTATTTTCCTGATTATGTCTGACTTTATAACACCCGTTCCTCTCCATGGAATCACTGCGAGCTCGTAATTCCCACTTTTCACCTCTTTTACCGCTTCTATCATTGGGTTACCTTCCACCCAATTTTCGATAATCCGTACGTTTCCTTTTTCTCCCATCTTTCTTATTCCGTCAATCAACTCGCCGGGAACCGTCTCCAAAATGAGTAAATGCAGTTCAGCACCGCATAAATGAGCTATCTGAACCGCGTGCCTCCCGACACTCTCTGCTATCTCTGATGAATCGAGAAGGGCAATAATGCGTTCGTAATACCTGAACGTCCGTGCCACAAGAACGGGACAGGAAGCGGATTTTATTACCTTCAAAACGACACTTCGTTTAAACACTTTGTCCATGATGCCGAGTTCTTCCTGGTCTATAATTACATAATCAGGGTAATACGAATGCTCTTTTACACGGTCCATAATTATGCAGCTCGGATAATGCAGGTGCTTTTTTATAATATCCATCAGTTTTTCCTCTTCCAGCAATATCTTAAGTGGCACACCCATCGCCTTTGCTTTGGATTCCATCTCTTTCCTGTCTATATCCACAGACGATATAGCCGTAACCTCTGCCCTTGCTACGGAAGCAACTAACAAAGCTTCTTTGAACGCCTTCTCCACCGTATTTTCATTCAGTATCGGAACGAGGATTTTATCACAAGGTGTGAGAGTTTCCCCTGCGCCAAACCGCAACAGATCACCGATGAGATTTGCCACTATCTTTGTAGGGTACATGATGTACTCAATGCCCAGCTTCCGGAACCGTTCTCTATCCTCAGGATCTTCCACCCGGACAATTATCTTAGGAACACCGTGTTTCTTCGCGATAGCCGCAGCTCGATAATTGACGTCGTCATTGCTCGTGAGCGAGATAAAAGCCGCGGCATCATCCAAACCCACCCGATTTAGCAATTCCTCATCACTTCCATCACCGGTGACTACCTCCACACCCGCTATTTCTGTGATCTTCTCCCGCTTTTCCTGATTTAGCTCAATAACCACCGATTCCGGCAACTGGGCAGCCAGTTCTCTCCCTACTCTCCCGCCGCCAACAATGATCTTTTTCATTGTATATAAAGTATAACTGCCGTAATTCTCTTTACGACACAGATTAACATTGATTTACACGGATTTATTTAGGGAGAACGGCACAGCCTAATTTTCCAGTCTGTTGCGAAATCACTAAATTCTTAGATTGTTACCAGAGTCTTACCGCAGAGTACGCGGAGCGCGCAGAAGCATTAGAAACCCCCCGGCAATGATTGAAACCGTCTAAAAACTCTGCGTACTCTGCGCTCTCCGCGGTGATAAATCACTGGATTTTTAGATTGTGCCATCTGCAGCTTATCAATATCACTACGGGCGGGTTCTTTTATAGGGTAAACGAGGCTCTTTGCCCACGCGATGCCGATAATCGCCCCACCATGAACCCCCTGCGAAGCCGGAGATTGAATGCTGCTTCCTCAAGTACGTTGTATGTCTGAACTTTCTCAAAATCTCATCTAACTTCCTCCGTTGCTCATCCAATGGGATATCCTTCTCACCCTCTATTTTACCTTTACTCGTAACCTCGTGATAGAACTGGTCCAGGCTCTCGAAAATAGCTTTGAGCTCCTTGTCGTCTACATAATGAGTTACGAGTTCATCCAATTCATCGTATACGTCTTTCAGTGCGTTCTTAAAGTTCTCGACACTCTTTTCCACCAAATATACTTCGCAGTCGCTTAAAGCCCGCTCAAGTCTATCAAGAGTCCAGCCACTTGCTAAAAGACGCACTCGTGGATAGAATCTCATTACGTACTCCGGCTTCAGGGTCAATATGTTCCTAACGCTTACAATGCCCACGAGCACGCCGTTTTCAACCACTGGCAGCCTTTTTATATGCTTCTTTGCTGCGACTTCACTTGCTTCATCTACCGAGACTTCCGCATCTACGGTTACCAGCGGGGAAGACATTATCTCCTTTGCTTTTACCTCATCTGCTCGTTTATTCTCCAATATCGCTTTTAACGCGATGTCCCGCTCGGTAATAATTCCCGCGGGTTTGCCTTCCGACGTTATAACGACGCTGCCAATTCCCAGTTCCGCCATCTTCTTCGCTACTTCTATAACCAGAGCGTCCTCATCTTCGGCGATGATTGGACGGCTCATTATCTCACGAACTTTCAGATCTCCTTTCTCTTCTTTAGTACACATATCTGTTTTATCCCTCCTCCCGTTTCAATGAAAATTTTTACACCCTTGCTTCTTTAAAGAGCGCTAAATAATTACCCACACCTCTTTTTTAGATTCATCACTAACTATCATAGTACACGCAGTAAGATAAAAAGTAATACCCATTGCGCAGCAGAGGGTGCTGCAACTTTTTCGTTATGACACCACACCTTTTGAAGAAGTGAGGCAGAAGACATTCATTTATTGGCTTTGATGATGGTTTTGAGGTTAAAAAACCGAAAAGCTTATATATACCCACTCATTACACAATCATAGTGATAAAAATGGCTGAACTACCTATAGCACCTGTAACCAGGTTAGTGAGGAACGCAGGAGCAGAGAGAGTAAGCGAAGAGGCGAGTCAGGAATTGGTGAGGCTGTTAGAGGAATACGGCGAGAAAATAGCGAAAAAAGCCGTAAGCCTCGCTAAACATGCCGGAAGAAAGACGGTGAAAGTGGAAGACGTCATAGAAGCAGTAGCATAAACCAAAAAGTTTGCATAAAGGGGGGGAAAGAGTAAATCGCAAAATTTACCCCTTTTTATTTTTTTTATAAATTGTTGACACAACACTTTTTCTTTTTTACAAAAAGAAAACCTGTGCTAAAAGAAAAACATCAGGAATATTTTAGTCAAGGTTTTTACCGAAGGTAAAAAAGTTGTGTGTAAATCTGTGTCTTAAATAGAAGGCAGTTATACTTTATATACAACGAGAAATGGTGTTGATCAACGTCGTATTGCTTGTACTCGGCTTAGTATTACTCGCCAAGGGTTCCGATTTTTTCGTTAAATCCGCGGCATCGGTAGCGCAAAAACTTGGAGTCTCCGAATTCGTTATTGGTCTCACATTAGTTGCATTGGGCACGTCAATACCAGAACTCGCCTCATCTGTGATCGCGGCTTTAGAACAGCAAAGCGGCATAGTAATAGGCAATGTCGTGGGCTCGAATATTGCAAACATCGGATTAATAGTCGGGCTCGGAGCGCTAATAGCCAGAATAAAAACGAAACAAGAAATGCTGAAACGAGATGGCTACATCATGCTTTTTGCCGCACTGCTGTTCTACGTCTTCATCATCAACGGGACGGTCTCAAGATCGGAAGCACTGATATTTCTGCTGTTGTACATTGCTTATACCGTGTTCTTATTTGAGGGGAAAACGAAATTGGAAGGCAAATACGAATTCAAAGAATTTATCAGATATTTTTTGGGATTTAAGTACATCGTAACTATACGAAGCATAATAATCCCGCGCCTCAAGAACAAAAACAAAAACAAAAAAAAGATGAATAACAAGCCAGAAGAAATAAAAGCAAAAGAGCTATCCAAACCAGACATTAGTAGAGATTTCCTCGTTCTCATCATTAGTGGTTTCGCTATTGTTGTTGGTGCAAGCTATCTGGTGAATGAAGCGATTTTTTTTGCTGATTTTTTTGACATTCCAAAAACCGTAATAGGCATCAGCATTGTAGCACTTGGTACTTCGTTACCGGAATTAGGCGTGACAATATCGGCTGCAAGACAGGGCTACGGCAACATAGCTGTTGGCAACGTCATTGGTTCGAACATTGCAAATATATTCTTAGTTGTAGGCGTTTCGGCGATGATTTTCCCTTTGTCCGTTATAAAGCCAACGATATTCTATCTCGCGCCGTTCATGATATTCATGAGCATTTTGCTTTTGATATTCATAAGAAGTAACTGGGAAATAAGTCGAATAAAAGGCATAGTATTTCTTACGTTATATGCCTTATTTTTAGCTGTTTTATTCTTCAACAATCTACTCATAATTTAACGCTGGGGGGGAGAGATAGGGCTACAAAAACGAAATAAATCAGTGTAAATCAGTGTCCTAAAGAGAATGGTGAGAGGAAATGGAAGACTTGTATAATGTGCTAAAAGGAATAGGACTCGAAGCGGAGAGCAAGGTAAAGGGAGAGCTTTCGGGTCCGTCAGGGCAGATAAAAGCACTTCTGTATGATATGTTTATGCCGTTGGCTCTTAATTTACAGACCGAAGAGGAAAGTCATCATTATATATTCCAAAAGGGCGGCTCTATCTCTTTGTACCGGGAATTACATAATTGCCCCGACGTTGAGGTTTCAGGCGAGCATGCGGAGTTACTATTTTTGTTGCAAGCACGAGATAAAGAGAGATTCGAGATGGATGAACGGAGAAGGAAAATAGAGATCAACGCATGCACCTTTAAAGGTAGGCAAGCGGTCATGAAGTTACGAGGATTGTTTTTATAAGGAGTATAGGTTAGATCTTTCAAATTAACTTCTCAAGCCGCCGTGCGACCTCATCAATAAACTCTTCCGTGTACACAACTTTCTTCGCAGCCGGTTCCGCAAGCTTTGCCAGGTCCCCGGTCATTATCCCATCTCCTATCGTCTTTACCGTTGCGGCATCTAATTTATCCGCGAATACGCCAAGCTCCGGTATGTCGTCAAGCTCTCCACGCTTTCTCAACGCGCCAGTCCATGCGAATATGAGTGCCACGGAGTTGGTAGACGTCCGCTCGCCCTTGAGGTACTTGTAATAATGCTTCTGCACCGTGCCGTGCGCGGCTTCGTACTCGAAGTAGCCGTGCGGTGATACTAAGACTGAAGTCATCATCGCTAAGCTGCCGAACGAGGACGCAAGCATATCTGACATCACATCGCCATCGTAGTTCTTCAATGCCCAGAGCATGCCACCCTCCGACTTCATTATCCGTGCCACCGCATCGTCTATCAAGGTGTAGAAGTAGGTTATCCCCGCATCCTCAAACTTATCTTTATACTTCTCTTCGTAGACCTTCTCGAATATCTCCTTAAAATTGCTGTCATAGGTCTTGGATATGGTGTCCTTTGTGGAGAACCACAGGTCCACTCTCTGGTCAAGTGCGTAAGCGCAGCACGCCTCGGCAAAGCTAATTATTGATGCGTCAAGGTTGTGGATGCTCTGTATTATACCCGGTCCGTTGAACTCCTGTATCGTGTGCCTGACCTCTTCACCATTATTATTCGTGAACACGAGCTCCGCCTTCCCCGGTTCCTCAACCCGGTACTCCACGTTCTTGTAAATATCGCCGTATGCATGCCTGCCCAATATGATTGGCTTTTTCCAGTTTCGCACTGTGGGTTTTATGTTCTTGACCATTATGGGTGCTCTGAAGATAGTGCCATCCAGTATCGCACGGATCGTGCCGTTCGGGCTCTTCCACTGCTGCTTCAGGTTGTACTCATCCATCCGAGCTGCATTTGGCGTTATCGTGGCGCATTTAACGCCCACGCCGTACCTCTTTATCGCCTCCGCAGCCTCTATAGTTATTCGATCATCGGTCTCATCTCGCTTCTCAAGTGCGAGGTCGTAATACTCGGTTTTGAGGTCAATATAAGGGCGGAGAAGCTGATCCTTCACCATACCCCACATTATCCTCGTCATCTCGTCCCCGTCCATCTCTACTAACGGAGTCTTCATCTGGATTTTATCAGTCATTTTTTATTTGTATAGGAAAATTTGAAACATTCTTAGATATTTTCTATAAATTTCACAAAATCCAAGTTGCTTACTCGTTCACAAAGCCTTCTATCGGCGGTGATAAAAGTGAGTTCTGTTTCCTTCGCCAATGCAACATAAAAGGCGTCATAAACAGTTATGTTATACTCAAAAGCAAGTGTAACCGCTGAGTTTATAGTCTCAGGTATCGGAGTGACTATATCCATATCCATGTCAAATATAGATGTTAAAGCGTCACTGACATCATTAGCATCGAAATTTGAATTGTATCTTAAGGCGTTAGCCAGCTCGTACAATAACAAATCCGGCACGACAACTTTTTCTTCCCCCATTCTGATCCTTTCTCTTATCTCTAAGGCTTTGTCTGTATACTCTTCCTCTGAAAACCATTTCACAACAACGGATGCATCCAGGATAATCATCTTGAATCCCGCCATTTCCTGATTTCTTTTGCGCCACTCCATCCTTTAGATTTCTTTCTTAGTCTATCCTGAGTTGAAATAGCATTTTCTATTCTGGTTCTGTTTCTCAATCTCGCTCCCACGATTACCTCCAATCTCTTTTCCATTACATTTATTTTGTCTGTTCTTCCAATCCCCATTTTCATTCCTCCTTATTTATGAATACGTTTGTATTATTTATAGTCATTCCAGTAATAAATTGCAAACCACGAGATTTCACAAGATTAACACAAGACCGGAAATCAAAGAGAAGAAAAACGATTCCGGCTTCTTGATCTTTGCTTTTTCTCGTTGTATAAAGTATAACTGCCTTCTCTTTAAGACACAGATAACACTGATTAAGCGAGTTTAGAGGTTTAGCTCGTTAGCGGCTCAGTCACATAACCAAACCGCTAAACCGCCAAACCGCCATATTATCATCTGTGTTAATTAAGCCCTTTCAGGGCTTGCGGGACGTGGGCAGAGCCCACGAGCGTTAATCTGTGTCTATAAATAATTTATTTTCTTGTCTCTTCTATTCTGCTTTCCGGTATCGCAGTGCCTCTCTCTCACTGGGTAACAGATAGAGAACGTCGTCCCAGGGATGCCGGTACAGTCTGGAATGTAAGCGTTTCTGGTCTAAGTAGTGCCCGATCATACCGATCGTACGCCCCAACACGAACATGCCATTGAGCGTCCCAATATTAATGATCTCGTCTATCTCCTCCTCCGTGTAAATACCCGTAGAGCGCAGAATATCAACGAACAGGATGCCTACACACCCATCCACGTTCAATATGAGATTGTTCCTCTTGGCGGTTGTTATCTGCTCCACCTCAAGTGCGAAGTCCAGCAGTTCGTGCTTTGGCAGATTGGTAAACGCCCACTCTTCGAGCAGCTTTACACGCATGTCCGGGTTCTGCACGCTCTTCACCCTGTGCCCTATCCCCGGGATGTTTATGTTCCTGGCTTTCATCTCGCCCACAAACTGCCCTGGCGTTAAACCTCTTTCCAGGGCGCCCTTGAAGTACTTGGCAGCATCGTCTATTGCACCCCCAAATCGCGGACCTATTGTCAGCACACCCGATGCCACTGCGGCTGTTAGGTCCTTGCCTGCCTTTGCGGTTACGATAGTATTATGTGCCGCACTCACACACGGGCCGTGATCTGCAGTTATCTTCAGCGCAAGTTCTAAGAACTCCGTAACGTACTTCGGTAAGCGCTTCTTAAACCACAGCAACGAGATAACGTCACCCACACCGTAGCCCTCCTTGATAACCCTGCTTATCGGTATGCCCGCATACAGCAGTTCCTCGCCACGGTCGTCCGAGATCGTACTGATAATATTGGTGGTCTTCCTCATGGTTTGCGGATTGTAACCCGCGGGTATTTCCTGCGGCTCCACCTCCTCCTTCTCCTCTATGACTCCCCCGGCTTTTAGATCTTCGTACACCCTGCGTATGAGTTCACCAAGGTCATCGTATGAGCTGGGGACGTATGCCCCAGCCGACTTGAGTGCCGCGTTCTTTGCGTCCGCGGTCTCAGCCTCACCACGCGCCATTGCTCCCGCATGTCCAAATTGTACCTCGCTGGGAAATACCTTTGCGCACGTACCGGTAACCCAGGCTACCACCGGCTTCTTTATTCTGCCTTCTCTTATTGCATCTGCTATCTCGTACTCGTCCTTACCGCCCACCTCGCCAAGCATTACCATCATCTTTATGTTCGGGTTTGCCTCGTATCGCAGCAGGTGTTCAACGAGTGTTGAACCGGGATATTTATCCCCGCCGATGGCAACTCCCTCATACATACCGTCTGAATTCAGCGAGATCATATTTGCCATCTCGTTCATCATACCACCCGACTTCGAGACGAATCCGACGCTTCCGGGTCTGTAAAGTTTTGACATAAGGAGATTGGACAAAGCTCCGCCAGCATTGCCTATCTTGAAGGCGCCCGGTACAAAGCCACCGACCGTTGCAGGTCCGATGATCCACTTGCCCAGTTTCTTCCGCAAAGCAATGAGTTCCCTTGTCTGCCTTTCCGGTATACCCTCAGCAATGATGACTACCGTCTTAATGGTGGGATAGTTGAGCGCCTCAACGGAAACGTTGTAAGCCGAGCGGAAGGATGCGAAGTTAATGACCACGTCAGCCTCAGGATGCTTCTCCACCGCGGTTCCGAGACTGTTGTACATCGGGATCAAAATCTCATGCCAGCCGAAGAAGACCTTCGTAAACCCTCTGCGGCCACCGCTGGGGTTCACAACCGCAGCTACGGATGGCTTCTCCTTCCCGGACAGATAGTCAAAGTCCAGCATTCTCTGAACCGCCGCTTCCTGGTTACCGAAAATGATGGCTGTTGTATCCCGGTCAAACAATACATAATCTGGTCTGATGGCCATTTCACCTATCACCTCCGTTCAGATTCTTTAGTGCAATCTTAACCACTTTTGTCATGTGCAGGTCAGGCCCGTGAACCTCCATATCCAGCCCCAATCTCTCACCTGCATTCCGAATCTTCTCCAGCCCCGCCTCGTAGTTCGGCCCGCCACGGCGCACGTAGATCTTTATGCCGTGTTCTTTTAGCTTCTCCGCGTAATCATCAAGTGCATTTATTATCCCATCGAAGGTCTTTGCCACGTCCGTGAAGTTCGCTATTCCTCCGCCTATGATGAAGACTTTGCCGCCCTCAACCTTCTCCCTGGTCATCAAATCAAGTAATGTCCGTGCATACTCGTAGGTCTCGTCTGTGCTGGGATTGCCACTGTACTCACCGTAGTTCGCCAGCTCATCACCAAATCCAAGATCTACCACGGTGTCCGCATAGATCACGCTTGCTCCCCCTCCTGCTACCATGGTCCATATTCTGCCCCGGGGATTTAGTATGGTGAGTTTCAGTGAGGCACCGCTCTTATCATCCAGTTCACTTATATACTGCTCCTCATGCCTTAATTCACGACCGAAGGGAACGGGAAACTCTACGTCCATCCAGTCCTCGTGGCAGAGGAATTGAGCGGTATCGTCCAATCGAGCCACGGTGTCTACCGGAAGGAACTCGCCGTCCTTAAAAGTGAATGGATTGAACTCTAAGAACCCAAAGTGCAGTTCACGATAAAAGCGGAATAAAGCGGTTATGAGGTCTCTGAAGGCAGTCCGCTCCTCATTGCTCACGCCATCTAAAATGGGAGAGAGGTCAACGTCCTCAATCTCCGTCTCCGCATCTATGGGAACGTTGACGGTTGTGACCTTGTCCCAGTTAGCCTCTATGTCCACGCCGCCCACAGGCGAGAAATGGATATAATCACCCTCCTGATGACCGGTGAAGGCTAAGTAATACTCTTTATCGAGCTCTACGTAGGGCTGAACGAGGAAGTGCGTCAGTTTCCCGCTGGCTTTGCCCACCTCCACGGTGCTGTTCATCCTCCTCTCTATCCATCTTTTGGCATCGTTATAAGTGGTGCCCACTAATATGAGCCCGTGTTTGCCTCTCTTTCCAAATAGTTGATCCGGCTTTACCGTCAGTTTATCCCTCTTCAACCAGGGCTTCTCATCACTTATGGCTTCTATGCTCTTTTCCGGTGTGACCAGAGCGACTTTGCCATGGTACGTAAACGTTCCGCCCGAAAACTTTACTATATGTTTAGCCAGAATCTTCTTGGCGTCATATTCCCTTATACCTCGTTGTGCCATATTTCATCCCCCCTATTCCATTCTCTCAGACTTTCGCCTTCACCCAGGGCAGTTTACCCCCGGTCTTCAATATCTCCGCGTCAAGTTGTGAAAGCGAGTGCGTAAGTTCAATCTCATTACCTTTTGTCAGATTCCTGAGTTTAACGTCGCCCCGCAAATCTCCTATAACCACCTCAAGATTATCGCCCATATCTACGGATTCGTAGTCCGCAGGATCCTTAAACGTCAGAGGCGCTATTCCAAAGTTTATCAAGTTGGCTAAATGTATGCGCGCGAACGACTTGACAATGACGGCTTTAACGCCTAAGTACTTGGGTGCAAGTGCGGCATGCTCTCTGCTCGAGCCCTGGCCGTAGTTCTCACCGCCAATTATGAATCCACCGCCCTTCTCCAAAGCCCTTGCGGGAAACTCAGGGTCAATCACCTCAAAAACATACTTAGAAATCTCCGGGATGTTGCTCCGCAATGGTAGGATCTTTGCGCCCGCAGGCATGATGTGGTCTGTGGTGAGGTTGTCCCCAACCTTAATGAGCACTTCTCCATTTAGAGTATCTGGCAGTGGCGGGAAATCCGGCAGCGACTTGATGTTTGGCCCCCTCACGATCACGATTCCCACCGCGGCAGCCTCGTCAGGAGGAAGCGGAGGTATAAACATGTTATCATTAACTATGAACCGCGGTGGCATCTCTATTCTTGAATAATCACCGAGATCTCGTGGGTCTGTGAGAACGCCCTTGATTGCAGTCGCAGCAGCTACTTCCGGACTCACGAGGAATACCTGTGCATCTTTTGTTCCGCTCCTGCCCTCGAAGTTCCGGTTGAAAGTTCGTACAGATACCGCATTAGATGACGGTGCGGCACCCATGCCTATGCACGGACCGCAAGCGTTCTCAAGTATTCGCGCACCCGCAGCTACGAGGTACCGCATCTCATCGCTCTCAATGAGATGCTCCACCACCTGCCTCGAGCCGGGATTTATCGTGAGATGCAGATTATCGGCAACCGTATGCCCTTTCAGTATGTTCGCCACGATTTTGAGGTCGC
This sequence comes from Methanosarcinales archaeon, assembly GCA_030611585.1. Taxonomy (GTDB): domain Archaea; phylum Halobacteriota; class Syntropharchaeia; order Alkanophagales; family Methanospirareceae; genus JACGMN01. The sequence goes on from JAUWPM010000008.1 coordinate 13,436, forward strand.
GTAGTGATGAGTTGGTGCATGAGCCGATTGCCACTTGCTGCACCTCCATTCCCGCAATCTCACTCACCGGCTTGACCTTCCCGGGACTGTGCGGAAGGGCAGCCAGCGGCTCTAATTCGCTTAGATTAAGCTCCATGAGTTCATCGTATTCCGCATCGGAATCAGCCACAAGTGGTATCCATTGGTCTCCGCGTTCCTGCGCATCCATGAACGCCTTTGTCACCTCGTCACTTGGGAACACACTCGTAGTTGCTCCTGTTTCGGTGCCCATATTTGTTATTGTCGCTCGCTCTGGAACGCTAAGGGTCTTAACCCCCGGACCAAAGTACTCCAGCACTTTGCCCACACCGCCTTTGACGTCTATCCTCCGAAGAACCTCCAGTATGACGTCCTTGGCTGAGACCCAGTCAGGAAGCTTTCCTGTTAGTTTTATACCGACAACTCGGGGATACCTTATTCTGTACGGCATACCAGCCATCGAAACTGCTACGTCTAAGCCTCCTGCGCCTATGGCGAACGAACCTATACCGCCCGCAGTAGGCGTGTGGCTGTCGGAGCCAATCAGTGTCTTGCCCGGACATGCAAAACGTTCCAGATGGAGTTGGTGGCAGATGCCATTCCCCGGACGAGAGAAGTACAGACCGTATCTCCTGGCTACGGATTGTAGGTACCTGTGGTCATCAGGATTTTTGAAGTCCGTTTGCAGCGTGTTGTGATCAGCGTAGCTAACGCTTAATTCCGCTTTTACACGCGGTATACCGATGGCCTCGAACTGTAAGCAGGCCATGGTACCGGTTGCATCCTGAGTAAGCGTCTGATCAATCTTCAACGCAACCTCTTCCCCCGGAGCTATTTCACCCTCTACTATATGCTCATTGAGTATCTTCTCTGCAACTGTTCCAGACATAGTAATCATCTTATAATTGGAAATTTATAAACGCATATATCAAATTTTCGATATTGTTCAGCGATGCCCATAAAGAACATTCTCTAACAGTTTTGCCACCGCAAAAGCGGGAAATGTGGCTGATACGTTCCGGTTATAGATAGAGGAAAGCGGTAAGAAGTGGATATTCAAGGAATCCGCGGCTTCTTTTGCGATGAAATCACCTATTCCCGTTGCTACTACCGTTTCCAACCCGTACTTCTCTTTCAATCTTCCTATCGGAGTAATTAACTCCTCTACCTGCGTCTTCTTTACCTGCTCCGCAATGCTGACCGCGCCATCTTCTCCTATCTCTTCAAGGTCACTGCATACCACTCGGGATAGCCGTCGCATCGCACTCACTCTGCTTTTCTCTTCGTTTTCTCGACCCGAAAAGGCATAACTGTTCGGGCTGCTACAACTGTAATCAGCCTCCGTTATGTATCCAAGAACGAGGTAAGCGTCTGCGGTTATTGCGAACAGCTCTGAAGAAACACCGCATTCCTCTCCTTTATCGCATATTGCGATTTTTTTCAGCAGTGCGGCAATATTGGTTCGCAATACCCCGGAATAGATTAATTCGCCGGTTTTGAGCCTTTCAAGGTCTGTTCTCTTCGCTTTTATGTCACCGCCCACAATTGGGATCACATCGGTTGTGGTGCTGCCGATATCAACGAATATCGCATCTTTGTACTGCTCAGCAATGAGCGTCGAGGATGCAAGCCAGTTTGTCGCTGCAAAGGAAAGCGGATCTTTATCTACCTCGGAGCCTGCTTTGAACGTGCAATTTATGTCAAAGAATTGGAGAGCTTTAAATGTAAATGTCGTGGCGAGTGCTTCTTTTATCTGTAAAACACCTTCTCGTTTCGTTTCAAAGCAGTCACTGAGTTCCCCGGTCATCACCGCGCCTACTGCTTCTATCTTAGTGCCAAATCTATGGTTTATTTCGGACAGCACCGCGTAAAGGCACTCCTTATTTCGCCATAAGGGTGCGTACAGTGAATCCACGAATCCGTCTGACGTGGCTATTTTTGTGTTTGCTCCTCCTACGTCTATACCTACGAACATGGACTTGGACCTTTACCAAATTTAAAAATAGAAGTTAAGTAAAGAACATAGTGTTTCTTGGACGAGGTTTATTGTTCCATTTATTGAGAGATGACAAAGAGCAGAAAGAGCAGGAAAAAGGACTTTGAGGAACGGATAGACCGTTTATTCAGCGGTCTGGACGGTTGTAGCAAGACGGTAAAGGCTGAATTAGGCGAACTAAGCGACATAAAAGGCGAGCTGAGCGGAATAGAGAAAGAGCTGGAGCGAATAAAAGAAATGCTAACCGAGGAGCGGAGAAAGCTGAGCGGGGAAAAACTGGACGAAATAGGCGATGCCGTGGAGATTCTGGAAGAGGAGTTCGAGACAAAGCGTAAAAAAGTGGAGACACGATCAACGGGAAAGGAAGAGGAATATTTAACCGCGTTGAAATATCAGAAGGCGGAATTCGAGAACTACAAGCGGAGAGCGGAGAAGGAGAAACAAGAATTTGGCGATACTCGCTTCGGATACTTCATACAGGATTTACTGCCGATCAAAGACGCTTTAGAGATTGCAATAGGGCACGGAAAAGAGAATGAGAACTCGGAAGGGTTGGTAAAGGGAGTGGAAATCTCGGTGAAGCAAATCAATGAGCTTTTGAAACGGGAGGGGTTGGATGAGATAAAAGCAGAAGAAGGCGAGCAATTCGACCCCTTTAAACATGAAGTCGTATCAAAGGAGATGGTCAAGAAGCATCCAGCGAACACGGTAATTGAGGTACTGAGGAAAGGCTATACGTTTCGTGGGAAGGTCATCAGACCTGCGATGGTGAAGATCGCGGTAGAGGAATGAATGAAGGAGTTAATTGCCGATGACCTCAGGGATAAAGGTAAAGGACGTGGATGCGTACTATGGAAGCGTGAAAGTACTGGAGGGTATGGATTTCAGCGCGGCGCAGGGCGAGCTTTTAGGTATCATAGGTCCGAACGGGTCAGGGAAGACAACGTTACTGAGAACAATTGCGCGTATATTGAAGCCGAAGACGGGTGCGATTCTATTAGACGGCAAGCAAGTGATGCAGATGAATAATAAGGAGTTTTCGCGTAAGTTCGCTGCGGTTCCACAGGATACCACTATCAATTTCGAATTCGCAGCATTGGACGTTGTGCTCATGGGCAGGAACCCGCATTTGGGGCGGTTAGAGCTGGAGAGTGAGAAGGATATTGACATTGCGCGGCGGTGCATGGAGCTTACCCACTGCTGGCATCTGGCTGAACGACCGGTAACCGAATTGAGTGGCGGGGAACGACAGCTTGTTATTATCGCCAGGGCGCTGACGCAAGAGCCGAAGGTTTTACTGCTTGACGAGCCGACGTCGCATCTCGACATCAATTATCAAATAGAAATAATGGAGCTGCTCAAGCACTTGACCGCGCATGAAGGCTTGATTATCATTGCAGTTATTCACGACCTCAATTTAGCCGCGCAGTACTGCGATCGGTTAGTATTGCTCCGTAACGGGAAAATCTTTGCGATGGGCACTCAATACGAGGTGTTAACTGCGGGGAACATCAAAAACGCCTTCGGTGCGGACGTCATTGTGAAACGGCACGCAGTAACGAATCAGTGCTATGTATCGCCGATTCCGTCTTCGGTAAAGCGCAAGACGGTAGATCCCATAGCATCAAGTGCAAATGCAAATGCAAATGCAAGTGTAAATGCAAATAAGGATAAAACGGTACATCTAATCTGCGGCGGCGGTGCGGGTGCATCGTTAATGTATCTTCTCACAGAGCACGGTTACAAAGTGACCGCAGGTGTGGTGAACTTGCTGGATACGGATTGCGAAGTTGCGCAGCTATTGAACATTCCCGTTGTGACCGAAGCGCCGTTCTCGCCCATAACGGAGGAGACATTTAACGCACACGTTAAACAGATCGAGAAGGCGGACGTCGTGGTGCTCTGCAATATCCCGGTTGGGTTCGGCAATCTGAAGAACATAGAGGCGGCGGAGGTGGCGTTAAGACAAAAGGGTAAGAAGTTAGTGGTCGTTGAGGTGGATAAGATAGAGAATAGGGATTTTACCGGTGGCGAAGCTGCTGAACGGGTTAACGCGATAAAGGATAAGGGTGCGGTGGTGGTTACGAAAACGGAGGATGTGGTGGGGGTAGTGGATGGGTTGTAGGCAGTGACTTCGAATCAAAAACCAACTTCTAAAAATCCGGCAGTTCGCTTGTATTATTTCTTCTTCTCCGTTTGTCTGTGTAACCATCTGGGTAATCGCGAATATGATTTTGAGCATCGTTTCGGGCATAATCTCCGATAAAACTTTAACAACCGCGGAATGGCTCATCGTTCTTCCCCAAATGAGTATGATGGCAAAGGGGCCGCCGTGAAAAGGTCAAGGGAAGAAAGAGATTCGTTATCCGTTAAATATTAGCGCAGAGGAAACAGACCCATAAGTTATTTATATGCTCATGAATAAATGAATAGATAAGGGTAAAATGGCACAAAATCTTTTGGATGCTTTTGATGACCAGCGGTATATTTACACCCAAGAGGAGATACAAGAAAATTTTGGAGCAGACATCTATCAGAGCATTATCAGGACTCCAGAATTTCAGCGATTGAAAGGTATTAGTTTTTTAGGAACTATTGATGTATTTGATTTATTTGGTACGAAATACAAATTTAGTAGATTTGATCATTCTATTGGTGTTGCGTTAATCGCAAAAAAAATATCAGAGATTTTAAATCTTGATCAAAATAGAACTAAAACTTTGATTGTTGTGCACCTTCTACACGATATTGGGCACCCTCCACTCTCTCACTGTTTGGAATCAATTTTTACTGAACATGTGCGTTACACATCTAATGGTCATCATACTCAGGCACGCAGATTAATCGTAGGTAGTTTGCAATACAAGTCGAAGGCCAACAATTTACATAAAATATTGAAGAAGTATTCGATAAACATCGCGGAAATTAGTTCACTTTTAAGCGGGGAAGGCGATAAAATTATGAGAACATTAATGAATAATCCATTCAATCCTGATACAATTGATGGAATAAATAGAGCAGCATGGTCTTTTGGTGAAAAAACTGTTCCTGCAGATGATATTCTCAAAAGTTTCTCCCTCGTTAACGGTGATGTTGTCTTAGATCTTAAATATAAGGATGCTTTAGATGCTTTTTGGTCACTTAAAAATAGAATATACTACAGATATATTTATAATACTAAAAATTTGATAGCAGAACACTTTTTAAGTACGTTGTTTGAGCAAATTGCCAATGAAGAGGATAATTTTAAAGAACTCTCTTTGATGACTGATAATGAGTTCTTATCTTATCTTTTTAAAAACGACAACCTTTACTCTACTTTGAACGAATGTCGGAAAAACAGTGATTTTTTTGAAAATTCCAAAAACGATTTTGCCTTCATGCGATATAATAATTTTAAAAAAAGAAAGTTAAAAAAATTCGTTTTTTTGGATACCAAAACTTTTAATGCATCTTCTTTTATTAAACTTACAGATGCCAAAGATTGTTATAAAAGAAGTTTTAGTTATTGTGATTTGCCAAAAGATACTATATTTTTACATACGCTTGAACAAAATATAGTAAAAGAGTATCTAACGGGTGGATATCCTAGCAGAAAATGAATGAAACTGATACGATGACCCCCTTTCAGGGATCCTTAGCAGAATTAGGTTTAAGAGATGAAAATATCCCTTTTATTTTAAATAACTGGCATTTTTCTGTTAGAACTTTGTTAAAGCTTCAAGATAAGGTTTTTGATAGTTTTAAAGCTGCAGAATTTAATAATGATGTTTGTTTAGCAGCAGTAGGTTCATATGGCCGGCTGGAGGCATCCAGCTCATCTGATTTAGACTATCTCTTAATTTACAAAGGGGAAGAAAATGAGAGTTATAAATATAAATCACTTGATGATAAAATTTCACAGATATTGGATGAAGAGGGTACTAAAAAACCTTCAGGGATTGGCAAAACTTTTGTGAGCCCCGCATCTCTAACCCAATTAACTACTAATATCGGTGGAAACAAAGATAAAACCCAACATCTAACTTGGCGGGTTCTTATGCTTACGGAATCTAAATGCCTTTATAATCCAACGCTATATAAACAAATTTTATCTCGGATTTTTGAGCATTATACTAAAACCTCAAGAGAAAAGAGGGGTTATCCAAGAGCGTTGATAAACGAATTAATAAGATATTATAGAACAGTTGCTGTTGATTATTTGTACAAAGTCGAGGAAATAAATAAACCGTGGGCGTTGAGAAATTTTAAGTTGCGACATTCGAGGAAGTTCTGGTTTTTCACTAATATGGTTTTAATATTACATACATTCAGAGGATTACCAGACACATTTTCTGATGATTGTTACGACCATCTTTTCGATGAGATACGTTTGTCCCCAATCGAAAAATTAGCAATAGTATTATTAGAAAACGACAAAAAAGACCTTATTATGCCTTTCACTCTGTACAATGAGTTCTTAGGAATAATTAACGATTCGAACATCAGAGAAGAAATGAGTGAAATTGATTATGTTTCTCGTTATGAAAACCACACATTTTTAGAGCTTAGGCAGAAATCAGAAAGATTCCATGAGACGTTATTAGAACTCTTTGATAAGTTCGAAATATGGGATGATCTTATTTATGATCTCTTCATTCTGTGAAACAGCTTATCCAATCCTCCAGATGAGCCTGATGGAGACGGGACCGCCGTGAAACAAAAGGCATATTAAAAATGATGAATGCAAGTTCTCACGGTGGATATTGTTAGAAGCATATACGTGATAAGTATCCTACACAGAAACTAAGAGGCAACTACGGAGCACAAATCTAAGCTCCTGGCCTTTGCCGTTCGCCGAGCAGACTATGAGAGGAACACAGACTGTTCAGTAGTGTCAACGAAGGCGACCACATGCTACGAGGAGGAAGTGATCTTTAGTGATGTTTTTTCATTAACAAAACTATTTTCCATTAAATGTAGATAAATCCTTTCAGGCATCCTTTAGGTAATCTTAGGTTTATGACTTCTTATCCACTTTCGGAAGTACTATAAACAGTGCGAATATTATTTCGTCTTAAATGATTCTGTTTCTCATTTAAAGAGTGAAAACCGGTGCATTTTTGAAAAGGAGTGAAAAGATACGAAATAACGAAAATGAAGCTATTTCAATCTCTGGGAATACAAATTAAGGCACGAGCGAATCACACCCCGAACCTCAACAACGCCGCAATCCCACCCAACGCGTTGAGCCGCTTCCCCGGCTCGAACTCCGTACTGAAGACTACTACTTCACCCCTTTTCCGTTCCGCCTCTTCGAGCATTTTATCTATCTCCTCCGCTTCCCGTTCTGCTTCAGCGCCTTCAATGCGCGACTTCATCAGCTTCTCATCGCAGACCAGCAGCGTCTCTACCGCACCGCACTCCAACGCCCTTCGCACTTCATCCTTACCGTAAACCGCTTTGTTATCCCAGTCCTTGCTTATCTCCGCCATCAACCGATCCAGCAGTGTCACTTCCTTAGTGAGCCGCTCCTCCTTCTTCAACCGCTCCACTGCGCCCCGTTTCAGCACTTCTAAGAAGCCGGAAACACCAATTGAAGACGTCTGCTCTATTCTCGTTTTCTTCGCTAATTCCGCATCCTGCTCCTTCAGGAACGCAAAGAAATCGTCTTTTATGAAGCCCGGACCCGCAATGATCAGCGCTTCCGCCTGTGTAACTTGAACAGAATTTTGCACGTGCTTCAACAGATCGTTAAAAAAGTCGTTTTTACCTCCGCCTGCACTCTCTATGCCCTTGCCAGAGCCGTACCGCAGCGAAAACAGCTCGTCCACGCCGTACTGTTTCACTACTCCCGCAATCGCCTCGCCGTCCTCTACGGTCACCACGAGCACGTCCGGCGATGCAACCACCTTCTCCGCTTCTCTCAATCGCTTCAATTGATGCTCTCTCCATTCCTTCACTACGGAAAGCTTCACACCCGGTTCGATATTAAAAGTATGATAAGCACCCAATTCCGTCTCAATTCCATGCTCAATAACGCCCTTTATACGTAACCTGCGCGAGAATTTGTGGAATTCAACGCCTTCCGTCCGTATACCCAACCGAACTGGCTTCTTATCCGCCTTATCCGGTCGTACCTTATCGGTTGCCTCCTCTATCCTTCTGTACGTAACCGAATACACGAGGTCGCCCGCTTCGATTACGTGCTTGAGATGCCACAGGTCGTCCAGAGATTCGGGCACCAGCGAGATCTCTCCCACACGTTTCCTCTCACCGCGTCCTTTCTCCTTCGTCTTGAGCTTCCTCTTGACAATTTTCATTGCATATAAAGTATAACTGCCTTCTGTTTAAGACACAGATTTACACTGATTTACGCGGATTTTTCTTCTGTTGGACCTGGCTATTTTTGACGGCATTGATCTTTTCATCTGTGTCAATCTGCGTTAATCTGTGTCTATAATTTATTTTTTGTCCTGCTCGTGATATTTCCCTTTAATCATAAATAGCCTACCAAACTTTAAATACTTTCAATTTTAGTAGTACTATTATGGAATACCTCGAACGAGAACTGCTCGAAGAAGTGAGGAAGTGGCTCGATCGGCGGGAGATACTTGCCATTAAGGGCCCACGCCAATCGGGGAAGACCACGCTGCTCGAAATGCTTAAAAACCGGCTGGCTGTTGGCGAGGACCACATCATTTTCTTAACCTTTGAAGATCTGGAGGTGCGAGATAAGTTCAAGACCGCTCCTAAAGAGTTTATTAACAGTTTTATGCTTGATGCTGGACGATATTACTTCCTTTTGGACGAATTCCACTACGTCAAGAACGGTGGGCAGCGGTTGAAACTGCTTTACGACACCGTAAAAAATGCAAAGTTTGTGATCACTGGCTCATCCTCTCTCGAATTGCGTGGCGAAACCGCGGCCTATTTGGTCGGAAGAATGTTCTCTTTTGAATTGCTACCTTTCAATTTCTACGAGTTCCTCAATGCACGAGATAAGCGCTTCGCACGGATTTATAGAGCGCGAAACCGGTTGGTGAAGAACCTTATCCTCAGCGGCACGGATTTTGCTCTTAGAGAGGAGGACATTTTTCTCGATGACCTGTTGAAGTTCCTGAGCGAGTTCATTACTTATGGCGGTTACCCTGAGGTAATCAAATCTAAGAGCAAAGAGGAGAAGCTGATGGTGCTTAAGAATATCGTGAACACCTACATTGATAAGGACATTGTTAACTTCCTGAATATCGCCGACGCCTTAAAATTTAAACGAGTTCTTACCGTGCTCGCTTCTACAAGTGGTAATACCGTAAAATACGAAAGGATATGCCGGAATACCAATATGTATTATAAAGAACTGGTTAGCGTCTTTGATATTCTACAACAGACCTACATCGTTGATGTGATCAAACCATACCACAGAAATCTGGTCACCGAGTTACGAAAGAACCCGAAGATTTATTTCACCGACCCGGGGCTCAGGAATTACTTGATTAATAATTTCTCTGAACTCGCTGTGAGAGTGGACAAGGGTGCCTTAGCCGAGAATTTCGTGCTCAATCGGTTAAAGGGCATGGTCGGCGATCAAGGCTTGGTACACTTCTGGCGGACGAAAGCTAAGGCTGAAGTTGACTTTGTCGTTGAGCTGCCTGATCGCTTAATCCCGATCGAGGTGAAGTTTGAGCCGTTTAACAGGGAAAAGATCACTACCGGTTTACTTTCGTTCATCAAGACTTATTCACCCGCCGTTGCCGTTGTCGTGACCAAAGAGTTCTTAGGCGAGAGAATAGTCAATAACACAGATGTTAAATTTATACCCATTGTCTACTTTTAGCTCCTTTACGAAAGAAAGCCCTTCTCTTTAATAGGATGACCACCACCACCACCACGACAACCACACTCAAACCCTTGATAGACGAGCCAGCGATCGTAGTCGAGAACGAACATAAAGCCTTGGTGATTGCAGACCTCCATCTGGGCATCGAAACGGAGTTCAGACAGAAGGGCATCAATATCGGCAGTCAAACGGAAAAGTTGTTAGAACGCGCGATAAAATGCGTAAAAGTCGCAGAACCCGATGTAATCATCCTATTGGGCGATGTAAAACACGCAGTGCCACAGATTTCGTTTACTGATAGAAAGGAAGTCCCGTTCTTCTTAGCACACCTCGCTGAGTATGCCCCGGTCTACATTGTAAAGGGGAACCACGACGGCTACATAGACAAACTGCTGCCAGAGGTTGCAGCGCCGCTATGGAAGCCAAAGCACGAAATAATCGTCAAAACGACAAAGGGTTTCCTGTTTGACCGCGTTGGATATACGCACGGGCATTCCTGGCCCTTACGAGATTTGTTCGCCGCACCGTATATCCTGATTGGACACAACCATCCGCGAATACGGCTGATCAGTTCCAGCTCGCGTTACACAAGCATGAAACCCGTATGGATACGTGTGCAGTGCGATTACGAGGCGGTAAAGAAGCACTATCCAGAGCTGAAGCTGAGTAAACGGAATGCTCCATGGATAATAATCATGCCTGCGTTTAACGAACTCTGTGGCGGAGTCGCTTTTAACGCTGCGAAACGAGAGTTTCTGGGTCCCGTAGCCTCAAAGCTACTTCGCTTAGATACTATGGAAGTCTACCTGCTGGATGGTACGTACATAGGGAAAGTGTGCGATTTGGGAGAATAAATCACAATTGAATATTCTTTTCCCGCTCCTTCTTATGGTTAATAAGGAAGTCCAGCTCCTCCACCTTGCCTTCACCGACCTCCGCATTACCCATCTTCTTGATGTAATCCCAAACCTCCTTCCCGGTCTCTGTCCTCACCACGGTCGTTGAAAAGCCCGCGGCACTGCCCACACTCCCGACACTCACGTCGCTTTCCACCGCGGTAAAATCAGTGCACCTACTGCAGCCGCTGGGCAGTATATCATCAAGTTTTGCCACCTTGAATTTCACTTCCTTATCGGTCATCGTGGCGACGAACTTGCCCTTTATAATGTCAGTCTTAATAAGCTTCGAGAAATCAACGCCCTTCCCTATCAGGTATTTCGAAACTTCCGCGTAATGATAATTTTCAGTGCAGAACAAGCCCACCACGAGCTTCACCTTCTCCTTGAAAATAGGGAACTCTTCCTGCAGTTTCCTCACTCCTGAGACCATACAGGGCGTGCCCACCACGCCCACACCCTTCTTCGTGAACGTCACCGCTTTCTTCAACTCAGGAAGTATATCCGCAAAGACGTATTTCGTTCCGCCTAACGGCAGCTTTTCAAGCTGCTCCTTTCCACGAACATGAAACACACTCGTTCTCCATTGCTCATCGCGGTCAACGAATATGCCCCGATCTATCAGACCCATGTCCATCGCGGAAAAGATGAATTCCGTTCCCATTGCACCATCTTGCCCTTTAAATCGCTTCGACTGTCCCGCCGTGAACTCTATGTAATCTCCCAAACCGCTCTTGGGCTTGTAATCGTACCGTGGGCACACCCGTACACAGGCGCCACAATCAAGGCATTTATCCTCAAAATCCGGAAAATCTACTACGTCCTCTTCGTTTACCAATAACCCACCAGGACATATAGATACGCAGGTCAAACACCGGCTGCATAACTGCGTATCAATAACCATCGCCTTCAGATTCTCAAAGAACAATCTATCTTTCAGCTTCTTCTCCGGGATCTTTACTTCCCATTCTGCTTCTCCCACTTTTGTCTCTGCCGCCATCTTCATTCTTCACTTCCTAACCCTAACAAGCCTTAAAATTTGCATTGAGCATTCCTTAACGCACAAGCCACAGCCCGTGCACTTCTCAGCGTCTATCGCCATCTTCACGGTCATCGTCGCCTCTTCTACGACCGAAGAAGCCGCTCCACTTTCGCACACCCGCTCGCAGATCTTACAAGCAAGACAGCTCCCCCGGTCTACGCACTGGCTCACCATCGGGATCTCTACCGGCGGTACGGCTTCAACAAAAAGCCCATCCCTTTCCTTCTTCCTCTTTAAATGCAAATCCGTTTCGTCTATCACGTATTCCACCGACTTCTTATCCTCGCGAATTATCTCCGGCGGTTCGATCATCTCCTCTGTTGACGTGAACATCTCATCCACGTCTTTATACGCTACGTCGTGGATCTTCGTTGTCCTTAACGCACCACCAGAGCACGAGTCAATGCAGAAATGACAGAAGATGCACTTACCATAATCTATCGTGGGATAATACCTGTTATTTGGAGCTTCCTTCATCCGAATCGCATTCGCGGGACATACAAAAGAGCAATTGAAACAACTTATGCACTTATCCGGATCAAACAGGATATATCCCCTGAAATTATCCGGCATCTTCTTCTTTTCTCTCGGATAAAGCACCGTCGCTGTGTGTGGGTATACGGATTCCTCCATTGCCGTCCCTATGGCATACGCATGCGTCTTTATTTTATCACTTAAATTATATTCTGGAGCTACAACTTTCTTCATTCCGCTCATATCACCGCCACCTCCACTAATGATACTGCAAGAGCAATTAAAGCCATAATGAGCATTGGAGACCATCCTATTTTTAACCCCTGATCAAGCCTATACCTCGGATATATCGTACGAAGCACGAACAAAGTGGTCATCACAAAATAAGTCTTTAATATGAACCAAAAGGCGCCGGATAAGTCGCCGAGATACGGAATTGCAGGCCCCGCCCCACCTCCAAGGAATAAAACGGTCATAAGTCCACTTATAATGTACCCCTTCTCGTAGCATAATACGTAGATAAGCCCGAATGCAATTCCCGAATACTCTACATGTGGTCCCGCACATAACTCTTGGTCTGATTCCGCTATCTCAAACGGCATTCTCGAGGTCGCCATTGCAGCCGCGATAAAAAACGTAAGTGCCGCGATAGGATTGAGAATTATCCCTGGTATACATTGCTCACTCGCCATCAATGTTAGGTCGGAGGTTTTATATAAGATAATCATTGCGAGAGCTGCTATGATGAACGGGACCTCTTCGGCAAAATACACGAACGCCTCTCTAACAGTGCCTATGTAAGCAAATCTGCTGTTAGATGCCCAACCAAGGCCCATAACAAACAACGGGAATAGACATAGCAATAGAAGTACTATCTGCAGCCCATACGGGGTTTTTATTGCCACGATATTTCCCGCCGGGATGAACAGCAACGGCAGAAGGAAAGCTATAAAAGTGAGGAATGGGAACTGCAGGAAATACCGCTTATGTGCGTCCTTATGCACGATCACCTCCTGGAATAGGAATCTCAGTGTGTCCGCAAGTATCTGGATTACCCCTCCCAACCACCATACTATCTCGTGTGGTCCTACTCGCCACTGTATCCTCGCACAGAGTTTCCGCTCTATCCACGGGAAGAATAGGAGTGAAACGCCGCCAACCGTGAGCCCCGGACAAATTACGATTGCGAAAAACGGCTTCCATAAGACCAATGCAATCATATATCCCATCATGGGAATTCCCTGCAACATGTCCAGCATCGGCTCTATAAGTGGTATGCTCACCTGATTGCTCAGCATTGTGTTCATCAGTCCATTTATCATTTCCATCATTTTTATCACCTATCTATCCGCTTCTGGTGGGAAGTACCCGAAACTTGCGTAAACCGTCCAGAAATCCGCTACTCTTCCTCCTTTTGACGCTTCTATTATCCCTCTCAGATTCATCCAGCACGGCGTTATGACCCTCACACGATACGGGACATTCGATTCACCATCGCTTATAATCGAGTACAGAACAGTGCCCCTTGCTGACTCGGTAACGGAAGTCCACTCGCCTTTGGGAAGAACCAGATTGCCATAGACATTGTACAAGTATCCCTTTATATCGCCAGAAGCTTCTTTGTAATCACCGAGGATTTCTTCGCTTATTACGTTACCTCTTGGCATCTCTCTCACCGCGTCTACCGCCTGCTTCACGATACGCACACTTTGCTTTATCTCCTCTAACCTGCCGAAAATCCTCCCGAGACAGTCTCCGGCATCGCCCGTCGTTGCTTCCCAATCAAGCTTGTCGTAAACTTCGTACGGTGCTACTTTCCTGACGTCGTATTCAACCCCCGATGCCCTTAGGAAAGGACCTACAATTCCAAATTTTATTGCCTCTTCCCTCGTCAGGACGCCAACATCCTTCATTCTTGATATAAGCACCGGATTGTTTACGAAAATATTCTCAAACTTCTTCAGTCTTTTATTAATGGCGGTAGTAAAGTTTCGCGTAAGGTCAAGAACGTCATCGGGGATATCTCGTCTTATTCCCCCCGGGATTATAAAAGAGGGTGTGCATCTCGAACCGGTCATTCTCACTATCAATTCGAGAACCATCTCCCGTATCGCAAATGAATACATGAATCCACTTGAATGCCCCATGAATAGCGGGAATATGCCCATATCATAGAAGAAAGCCCCTATCCTCGATAGTTCCGCCATTATCGTCCTCATATATTTCGCTCTCTCCGGAACTTCGGTACCAAGCGCATCCTCTATCGCACGGACGTATCCGAGGTTCATATTTATGCAATCGGTTATATTCGGCCTCTCAGCGAGAGGTATATTCTGGATGTATAGCCTATTCTCAGCGAGCTTCTCTATTCCCCTGTGGACGTATCCCGGGTCGGGAATGACATCCACAATGACGTCGCCTTTCATTCGCATTACCCACCTGAGATGCCCACTACCAGCGTGATGCGGACCTATAAAAGCAACGAACTCATCATTCTTCTCCGCCTCTTCTACAACATCCTCATAAGCGGGCATCTTAAGATACTCCTCTTCAGAGACTGAGGATGGATGAGGGATATACTGGGGTGGGTCAATTGGAGGCGTAAGTGGGACTCCCTCCTCTATGACATATCGCTCCTCTTCGATTTTGAAATCCTTCCTTAGTGGAGTCTCAGGAGTATCGGGAGCCAATAAGAACTTACCTTTCATTCCCTCATTACCTTCAAATCGCACGCCAAAGAAATCGTGCATCTCTCTTTCCGAATAATTCGCACTCTCCCAGAGCGATGTAAGGCTTGGGAATTCTGGCTCTGCTTCTCTTCTTATTTCCGTGAATACAGTTGTAATAACTGGCATCAGCTCATCAACGCTATAACTTGAAACCATATACTCCACAATATACTTCCGTTCGTGTGGTACGTCTATCACATTCACGTTCTTCACGTGGTCCATCTTCATTATGTCACTGAGCCTCTGTGCCACATCCATAAACTTCTCTTGCGTTGCCCTTATGGCTATACGGTTCGTATCGGTAATCGTTATGGACTCATAAAGACCTTCCAGTTCTCTTTTGAGACGCCCTTTTAACTCATTTCCAAAAGCCCAATCCACCGATTTTTTAACGTCTATTTTAACTTCTGGTGTTGGAGCAAGTAGCTTTGGAGTAGTAGGCACCATTCGCTCTTCCAACTCGCCTCCAGAAGGCAGTTCTACTTTCTTGAACTTTATGGTCGTTATATCTTTTCCGTCTATCTTCTCCTGAATCGCTCTTACACCACGTATGAGCCCCTCTGGCGTTATCGGACACCCGGGGATAAAGAAATCCACCGGCACTATCTTCCAGGGATAAGTTACGTTATAGCTGTTCCAGAATATCCCACCTCGCTGACCGCAGGCACCGATAACATTCACGAATCTCGGCTCCGGCATCTGCTCCCATACAATTCTCAGTGCCCGCGCCATCTTCCTCGTTATCGTGCCCTCAACGATGATGAAATTCGTCTGCCTCGAGATACCCATGTTTAAGGTGCCCAATCTCTCCATATCAAAACCGCATGCACCAGCATGCGCCAGTTCAACACCACAACAAGAAGTAAGGAAATGGCATGGCCACAGGCTCCACTTCGTCCCCCATCGCCTCAACGGTGAAAGTATTCCCGAATGGACATTGCGTATATTCCGGTCCTTCTCTTCTTCTTCCATCTTCTTTTACTTTACACTTCCTCTTTTCTCTCTCTTTGATATTTAACCTTTTCTAAATTTTTATAGCATAGGAGAATGAGTATGCACCCTCAAGCATCGAAAGGACAAATACGGCAGCTATTGCGCCCATGATGACCATTGGTACGCCCAAAGCGAAAATAAGTGCGAGGAGTGTCCTTCCCGAATACATCTCCTGAAGTTCGATTAAACCGTTAGGTATCAGGAGAATAGCCCATATCGCCCCAATAATATTCAGACCGGGAATCCACCCGAATATGAGGAACGGTGTCGAGCTGTACATCAAAGCCTTTATTGTCTGTGTCAATCCTTTTCTACCGCCAAATGCGTACGCCCAGATATGAAACCAGATGCCAAGAATGAGTATCCCAATGCTTCCACCTATAAGCGCACCTATAAAAAGCCCCCCTCCGAGCGTTAGGATATTAAACTGACCGAGTATGGTTAGCAAAAGCCCGACAGGACAAACTTCGGGCAGCATACCACTTATATCTGTTAAAATGCCCAGCACCATCGAATTTGTCAAAATCGCAGCGGTTACTATCGCAAACAGAACTGAGAAAATCACTAATAGAGGGACATAATATTTAAGAGCATCGCTAAACGTCTCCCCCTTAGACGCCCTAAAGGTTACCGACGGGCTGAGCATGAATCCCTCTATTCTTTCCCACATCTTAGTTTCTCTCCTCTTCACTCCTTAGACTTAGAAATAGGTCTATACGCCATCTCAACTGACATCTTGTAGCCCACGTAAATTGCGGGCAGTAGTAGTAAAAGTGCCAGTAGTAAAACAATGTAGTAATTAACCGCGGGATACGCAGCGAATAATAAGAGAATAACAAGGATTGGTTCCGCAGCCATGAACATGAACATGAACCCTAAATATTGCATTGGCAGCGTATACTTGGGATACCTTATTGGAAGATTACCCGCTTCCCATCTCGATTGTTTCACATCGGAGGGATAGTATCTCGGAAGGATTGCCGAAAGCCAAAGGAGGGCTATATCCATAACTATGCAAACAAGGAGTACAAAACCTATTATCAGTGCATTCTCTATCATCATCTTCTTTTTTTCACACCCCTATTGCGAGCCCCATATTTTGAACAAGTATTTTAACACCCTCTACAAACCAGTTAGGCGGGACGATAGTAACTAACGTTATCACTACCACTGCGATACAGACGAAGTTTGCGATATTCGCCTTCCAGCCGATGCCGAGCTCTCTCGCAAGTCTTGTATAATAAGGAACGGATATTGCCGAGTTTATAACTAAAATAACCGCAAGCCAGATATATCCAACTTCGACTAAAGAGAGGATGATGAATAATTTACCCCAGAAACCAAGCAGTGGTGGAACACCGATGAAAGAGAACGCAAGGATGTACATCAATGGGGAATACGCGCCTTTTCCCTTTATCGCATTGAAGAATCCTATCTTACCCGCGGCATTCGAGAATAGCATGAGCAATCCACCGGTCAATGCAACGCAGATAAATTCCGGGTTGGCAATGGCAACAATACACGATAAAACGTAGCCCATATTCGCAACGGTCGAATATCCCAGGACTCGCCCGTGCTCTTTCGCTGTTAAAGCGCCTATATTCCCTGTGAACATGGAGATACCAGCGAGTATCGCAGTGAATAACGTAATCGTCTCCGTTAGCGGGCATGAAGTAGAGATGAGTATTTTTATTGCAGCAATAAACGGTAGGATCTTCGCCATTGACCCAATAATGGATATTGGTATCGGGTCTGCACTCGCGAAAACGTCGGGGACCCACACGTGCAGGGGGGCAACGCCCACTTCAAGCGCTAAACCGAGTATGAGCATTACGTATCCGATTATATACATAGACTCTATCTCCGCAGCCAGAATGATCGCACCTATCATGAACAGAACGGTGGCGAAGACCATGAACACGATATATTTTACGCCGAGTTCCACATTCGCACCGCCTTCCCGGATCATCACCAAAACGTAGGTCGGCACAGAAACGAGAACAAGAGAAGCTAAAACTAAAGAGAGGTCGCTCGTGTTGAAGATATACATCGTTGCGAGCGCCATCAAACCCACAAGCCCGTAGTCCACACCCTTTATTTCGCTTTTTATCGCTTCAAGCGAGACGAGGTTGATAATGCCTATTGCGAAGATAAAAGAGCCGTAGTAAGTAGAGCGACAAGCTAAAAGCCCGAGTATAAGCGCAACTATCGCCGTATAAAACCCTAATTTAGAGTGTTTAAATGATAAGATAGAGCCGAGTACTAAGATTACAAGAGCCGCGAGCATTAGCCACAGTTCACTCACGCCCACTCCTACTCCGATCATACGAGCATCACCCCCATTACTATCGTGGCTATTATGAGGAATGCCATCACGAGAGAGAGGATAATCTGGACGTACCTGTTAAGTTGTCCGGTCTGAATCAGTCTGATACTACCCGAAATCCTCTTGAATAACCCCGGCATCACCCAGATATTGCAGAATCCATCTAACCCTCTGTTTACACAATCGCAGATGCGAGAGATGAAGAACCCTATCTTCGGGCAGAAGTAATCATTCAGGTACGGGAAATACATCCGGTCGCTGAGGACAGTGCTGAACTTCTGCATAGAGGGCATCCTCGGTTTATACAGTGCAATTCCGAAAGATGCTAAAGCAGCAATACCCACCGCGATCGAAAGAGGCTCAAATCCTGCGTGGACAAATTCTTTAAGCTCACTCCTCGTGAATATGAGATAAAATATGACGAAAAGCATCGAGACCATCATCACGTATCCCGCCTTCATCAACCCCCCACCTTCTACGTGTGCTACATGCGGCTTCTCGCCCTTTATGAAGTTGGTGCTCATGAATCTTGCAAGCACAGCGGAGTAGATTATGGAAGTTGCTAATAGAAGTATTAAGGGAAGAATGCTGTATTCAGTCGCCAGGTGCTCCATCACGTGATCCATAGCAGATTTAATCCAATAAGCGGTAAGCGGCGGTATTCCAACGAGGAAAGTGGTTGCGATGATGGTCGTGGCGAAAGCTACCTTCATCTTCTTGCCAAACTCGAGATCGCCGACTGCGAATCTCGTATGAGTTGCATGAATCAAATGACCACTGACGAGGAACAAACTCGCTTTTGCGAATGCGTGCGTAGCTAAATACCAGAAACCAACAAGAACTGCGATATTCATTCCGTTTACTTCCGCGTGTATCCAGTAAGAAGCTGCCGTGGCACCGAACATCAGACCGAGACTGGACATGGTTGTTGCAGCGAGTAGAACTTTCTTTTCGAGCATTCCCAGAGCTACAAGCGCACCATACAAGCCGGAAATCAAGCCTACAAAAAGTGCGATGATATACACCGTTTCAAGTCCGGGGACGCCGTTCAAAGTCCAGGGCTCTATGTACCAGGTAATTCGCATGAAAACATAAGCTCCGGCTGCAACCATGGTTGCACTGTGGAGCAGCGCACTAACAGTCGTAGGACCGGTCATCGCGGTCATCAGCCACTCGCTGAACGGAACCTGCGCAGATTTGGTGAACAAACCAATGAGGAAAAAGAGCAAGATGATTATCGTGCCTGCAAAGCCAACCGTTCCAAAAAGCGTGCCCCATCCGATTTGTGAGATGTTCAGGTTACCTGCAAAGACCCATATCGCCGCAATCGCAATGAACATCGGCACGTCACCGAATCTTATGGTTGAGATCGCACGCCATCCGCCGGAGCTTGGGGGCCAGAAGTAGTTAAGCGGTCCTACCTTCCTGTCTACCGTGCCAACATAAGTGAGTTCTTTATCATCGTCCTTGTACCAGTGCCCGATCAGACCCCACGAAGCAGCACCTAAACCCTCCCAGCCGACGAATAGCAAGAATAGGTTATCGCTGTAAACAACTAAGAGCATTGACGCGGTGAAGAGATTGAAGAAGAACCAGTACCACGGCAGCCGATAATCGCCCTTCATGTAATCCAAGCCGTAAATAGCGATGAAGAACGCTATTAATGTGGTCACAACACCCATGTGTATGCTCAGATAATCCGTGATGAATACGAAATTTATCCCCAGTTCGGGGATCCAGGGATAAGAGAATCTACATGCCGGTAGATCCGTTGGGGCACAGAAGAATATATAAATGCTCACAAGCACAGAGATGAAAATCCCCAAGACTGAGAGCGGGGGCAGTCTATTCACCCATTCCTTACTCTTATATGCTAGTACAATCGGCACACTACTGATGATCGGTGCTAAGAACAGTATGAGAAAGAGTATCCACTCATTCATGGTACGATACCTCCTATGACTATTTCGAGCCCTTTAGTCAGCGCGGGGGCTATGGGTGGGAAGAGGAATATAACAGAAAGTAAACCGATTATGACCAGCGGAATGTAGAGGTAGCCACTCACGTGCTTCGTTTCCCTCACTGCACTTCTCGGTCGCCCGTAGAAGATCTTCTTCAGCATGTAAAAGCCGTACCAGACGGAGAGCATGAAGAGGAAGACTGCCGGTATGATAACCCATAAGTTCAGTCCGAAAGTCTCCACGATACCTCTTAAGATGAAGAACTCGCCCAGCATCCCTACGGTCAATATCCCGCCGAGATTCAGCCAGCCTATCACCGCGGCATTCGAGATCTCCGGCATGTAATCGTGCAAGCCACCCATGTCTCCGAGATCCTTCATGCCGTATAACGCTATAATACCGCCGGCGGTCATTAAGAGGATAGACTTACCAAAAGAATGCGACAGGTATTGGATAACAAGACCCATGAGCCCATAAGAGCCCAAGCAGAGCGCAACCAGCATATAACTCATTTGAGAGATCGAGGAATAACCCAGAAGTCGCTTGTAATTAGTTTGCCGGAATACGGAAAAGCCCGCATAGATCCCTGAGAATAACGCATACGCGAGTATAGGCACTCTATAAACGTCAATAAAGCACGAGTCCACGAGATATATCCTCAACAGGATGTAACCCGCGAGACCGTCAGCCAGGATCAAAAGCCCTAACGGTGGTGTTGGACTCTGTTCGTAAGTCCATGGTAACCATGAGTGAATGCCGATCGCCGGGAATTTCACTAACAGACCTATAAACAGAATTGCCCAGGCAAGCATACTCACCTCACTCAATCCTTTAAGAGCGAACGTATTATTATCAACCCCTATCAGAATGAAACTAAGCATTGCAAGAACTCCCGGGATCAGCATCCAGACGAAATAGAGGATACTGGTCCATCTCCTCTTCTCGTAACCGTAGAGGAAAATGAGTAGGAAAGCGGAAATAACACCTATCTCAAGGAAAGTATAAACAAATACGAGACTGCCACTGTAAATGAGCCAGAGCATAGAAGTCGCAAAGAGGCAGTATAAAAAGGCATATTTACGGTATTCGCTATCCATATCGAGTTTCATATCCTCTAATCTGCTTTGCATGTAAGGCAAAGAGACGAAAGCAACCATTGCAGAAACGGCACAAATAGCAAGTCCAAAAGCATTCGAGACGGCGTCGGAGAACATATAAATCTCACCCACGGGCGCGGCGAAATCCATAACGTGGAACGTTTCGGAGATACCACTTAACAGACAATGTAAAATATAGAAGAAGGGGATGATAAAGGAGAAGGCAGCCAAATAAGTGGCAGGTTTGGGTTTCATGAAAAGGACTGTACACGTTACAATCAGGGGCAGGAGCAAGAAATAGATTAATAAACTCATAGCTTATCTATCGCCCCCTATGGTGACAGAACTTGTGTAAATGTTCTTGTTCTTTCTGTCGAACATTATAATGGCAGTGATAAGGACTAAAAGTTCACAACTGCTCGTGAATACACCAACGATGGTTATGCCAAAAGCGGTGTTACTGATGGATGAGAAAAGAGGGAGTACAGACATGAATACCGCACCAAACATGAGTTCAAGGGATATGAGAAGTCGAACCAGATCTTTACTCGATAAGGCGACGGCGTACCCTATGAGGAGCAGAGCAAAAGATGTTATGTAGATTGCCAATGTGCTAATCAAGTCTATTTGCATTTACTCAGCCGGACCCCCCACTATTTTCAAAGCGGATAACATAAGAAGAATACCAAGCGAGGACAAGGATAGCACAAGTAAGATATATTCGGGGTTTGCTAAGAAATTCTGGAGTTCAAATTGGATCGTCCCGGTTGCGAGTTGAGGATGGAGAATCGCCTGCCGCTTCACGCAGACGTAAGAGAAGAAGGCTAAAAAGGAAGCGGTTATGATCACGGGAATCCCCCACAATGCTGAAACCTGGCTTTCCGGGGCAGTTCGATAAGTCGCCGCAAGCGCCACCGTCACTATGCCTATCGCACCGGCGAATACAAACGCGATCAAAACGAAGACGGGCTGGATGCCGAAAAGGGCGTAAACGGTTGCTACGGTAATCAGTGTCACGGACATGAACAGAGCGGAATAGAAATTATCCTTGTTGAACAATACCGCCAAAGATGATAGTACCGCTACGCTCGCAAGGGCTATCAGTAACAATATTTCAACACTCATGGGAAGTATGTTTTGAATGTCACTATAAAAAGCTTTCGGTTTTTTTCGATGCGGTTGATTAGCGAACCACAAGATTACATACATTCCTTTAAAGCGATTTTGCCCTTATACAACGCACTCCCTATTACTACCCCGCTTGCGCCTGCATCTTTTATTCGCAGCACGTCCTCCACACTGCTTACTCCCCCGGCGATTACCACCGGGACGTTCACCGAACTTACGAACTCCTCTATAATTCCCGGCTCTATGCCCCGCATCAAACCTTCAACATCTACGTTCGTAAACAGCAGACTACCCGCACCTATCCTCTCTGCATGCTTCGCCGCTTCTGTTGCATCCACCCCCGTTACCTCTCGCCACCCGTCAATCGCCACTTTGCCCTTTATCACGTCCAACGCAACCATTACCCGTTCGGAAGAGAACTCATCCGCCACGGTCTCGATGAGCTGCGGT
>JAUWPM010000134.1 GCA_030611585.1 Methanosarcinales archaeon
AATCGCGGAAAATGCTGGAGTGGGATACAAAACGCTTTTTGATAATTGGGATAAGCTCGAGCGGTATGGTCTTGTGAAAGAGACGAGAACGATTGGGAGAGCAACATTGTATACAATAAACCTTGACTCTCCGATTGTTAAGGCGCTTAAGAAATTACAACAAGAGATTATGTTCTACGACGCAGAGATAGTGGCACAGGAACAGACAGAAAAGGTGGTTATATTGGAAATGAAGGGAGAAAAAGTTAAGGTTTAAAAGAAGCCTTACACAACGGGGATGCCCCGCTTTTCAAAGCGGGGTGGTAGCGTGCCTCGTAATTTAATCAGCCAGAGGGTTAAAATCCCTCCTGTGCTGTTTACCCGTATCGGTGCAGAAGCCAACAGTGGCAGGGTGTCCCTCGCGAGGGGGAATCTGAAGAGCCTGAGGCGGTTCTTCAGCCTGAAGCAAAAGCGAACCAGAGGTGGGATATGCTAACGACGACCCTCCTCCCCACAGGGGAAGTTCGATGCCTCTATGGAGATGGTTTACCGTATGCAAACGCGGCCCAAGACGGGAAATTACCCTAGGGGGTTAGCATGTCTGGTTAGGGGCGGGATCAAGACGAAAGGGTGGTTAGGTGACCGGGGGAGGTCTCGTATCGTCCTCAACCGTGTCCTGGAATATATGGCAGAGGCTCTGAGGTAAGGAAGGTATAACCTGGATGGGAAAGCTGGAATGACGCGATGCGAGAAGTCGGACGGATTCGTAGTAGCGATAATGTCGGTGCCAGTGAGCGGCTGGTAACAGTCTGGAGGATAAAACACCGATTAGGCGAAGGAATCCTGCTTTGGCGAAATCGAACAATGGGTAAAATAGATGCACGAATCAAGTAGAAACTTGGCGAAAGTAAACTCAGGAGAAAGACGCTACGCAGGTTGTCGAAAAGACTTAGCTGGTGGTTTGTGTATTGAAACAGCTTGTTGGGGGTTGGTGAGAAAAGAGCGAAAGAAAAAGAGGAAGTGGCATTCCTTGATTGACAAGGTCTGGAACTGGAGGAATCTCAACGAAGCGTGGGAAAAAGTGAAGCAGAACAGAGGGGCAGGCGGAATAGACGATGTGACTATTGACGAGTTTGAGCGGAATCTGGAGCAGAATCTAAATGAGATTCAGCGACTGCTGCGGCAGGACATGTATGTGCCAAAACCAGTTAAGAGGGTGTATATACCAAAGCCAGACGGCAGACAGCGACCGCTGGGCATTCCAACAATCCGAGACAGAGTAGTGCAGCAAGCGTTGAAGAACGTTATCGAGCCGATATTTGAAGTGGAGTTTCGTGACTCAAGCTTTGGATACCGACCGGGAAAGAGTGCGAAACAGGCGATAGAGCAGATAGAAACGGTCAGAGGCGAGGGGCATGAATGGGTCGTAGATGCGGACATAAAAGCCTTCCTTTGATACGGTGAATCACGAAAAGCTCATTGATGCGGTAGCGGAACGAATAAGTGACGGCAGAGTCTTGAGACTGATAAGGGCATTTCTTGAGGCGAACGTCATGGAAGAGGGACAGGAACGGGCGAAGAACATCATTGGGACGCCGCAGGGCGGTGTCATATCTCCTCTTTTAGCCAATATATATCTGCACTACTTCGATGAAAGGATGGCAGAACTTGGCTATGAGGTGGTTAGATATGCAGATGACTTCTTGGTGCTCTGCGGGAGCGAAGAAGAGGCAGAAGAGGCAATATCTCACGTAAAAGAAATCTTAGAGGAGCT
>JAUWPM010000054.1 GCA_030611585.1 Methanosarcinales archaeon
GTGATAAAAGTCGCATCCTGAGCAACTCCTTGCTTTACCTTCAGGTTCAAAGCATCGAGTTGTCGCTGGAGTTCCGTCCAGATCGCTCGATCCTTACCGGTCTTCGCCAACCGCTCTCTGAAATACCATACGGTCGTAAAATCCGGGATGTCCTCTGGAAATCCGAGAAAGTTCATGAACGAGAGCCTATCCACAGCCTGCCTCTCGAGTTCTGGATCGGAGAGCCCGTACCACTGCTGGAGCACGAGCAGCTTGACCATTACCACCTCATCGATGTTTGGCCTACCGCCTCGTTCGCTCCTGTTATCGTACATATCGCCCACTATCGGGCGAAACGCTTCCCAATCCATCAGCGATTTGATCTCCGCCAGCCGATCGCCAAGCTGTTCCACTCGCTTGTACGCCTCCTTCCGCCAGAAGCCTATTAAAGTTTTCATAATATATGATTATATGTATGAACATATAAAAAGTTATATATCATAGGGGTTTTTCAAAATTCTCAATAATAGAATTCTCACTCTTCGTATTCCGTACTCAAGACCACTCGTATATGCTCGGCTGTTTTCTCACCCACGTGTTCCACCTCCATCAGCTCCTCCTTTGAGGCGGTTACCACCTTTTCGACCGTCTTAAATCGCCGTAGCAGATTCCTCGCCGTCACGATGCCGATGTTGGATATTGCCGAGACGAGATATTCCTGCTGCTCCGTCAACGATGCAGACGGCTTCTTACCGTGTGGATTGATCTCCGTTTTGTTCGGCTGTTGCTCTCGCCTTGCTATGACATAGAGCAAAGATGCAGTATCCGCTTCGTCCCGGGTTTGTATTATTGGAACTGAGAGATCAATGGCTATTGTCGCCATTACTGCCCGTACCACATTGGGGTGCACATTCCGCTGTCCATAGAGCGATTCACCCTCAATAACGAGCACCGGCTTCTTATACTCCTTCCTCATACGAATAATCTGCTCTAACAGATTCCTGCGTTTGTTTATCAAGGAATCCAGGAAATCAGTCGTGGTCTTACGCTCTATACATACCCTATCAGAGACGACGTAGTCGCCAATCCCTAAATTCTGTAATTTCAGGTCCATACCAGCTTTCTCTAAGAACCGCGCCACTCCGGATTTCGTCTCTCGAAGATCCACAAAGATGGTTAATCTCGATTCTGCGGGGCTCTGCCCCATCACGGGCTCTGCCCGTGTCCCCGCATCGTGGGCTCCGCCCACGTCCCCGAAAACCCTGTACGGGCTTAATTCGAAGTCCGTTATTCGTCTCTGCTTCTCTCTCTCTCGTTCTTGCTTACTTCGTGTTTCGAGTACCATCTCAGGTATAGGTTCCGCTTTATTCGCCGTCTCTTCCCGTTTTGCTTCAACCGTTTCATTATTCATTCCCCACGAGCCCATCTCGCCTATCCGCCGTCGCATTGCGCGTTCCTTGCTCCGGCTGATCCAATAATAGGCTTCGTCCTTCGTCCCTTTTGCTATAAGAACGATCACCTTACCCACTTTCTTCCGCGCAGTCCTTCCCTTCCTCTGTATGCTCCGTATCGCGGAAGGAATCGGCTCGTAGAAGAGTACGAGATCGGTTGCCGGAATGTCAAGTCCCTCCTCAGCCACCGAAGTGGCAACTAAAACGTTGTAAATACCTGCTTTGAACTCATTTATTATCTCTACCTGCTCCTTCTGCTTCAAGCCCTTATCCTCTGCCTTTGACGCCTGCCCGATGAATTTAACCGCCCGTATTCCCTCTTTATCCGCATTCGCGTCACGCAATGTGGATACGATCATCTCTGCGGTATCCCGGTAGTTGGTGAACACGATTATTCGCGTATCGGGATTAACACGGATTTCATGCTGCAGTATTTCTATCACTACGTTCAGCTTGGGATGCTCGCCCTCGTACGCGGCTATCGCACTCATTACCTCTACGAATTTGACGTCCTTCAACAATCTCTTTCCCGCTTTGCTACCCTCTTTTGAGAGTGCTTCCGTCCGCAATCGCTCGAAATACCGCCGCACGGCGAAGATGCCCTGCGTCTCTATCAAGTCAATCGCATGTTTTATCTTCATCACCTCCGCTTGCAGCGACAACGCCTTGTACAAGTCCGCATGCTTCTGCGTCGCCAATTGCGCTACGATTATCTGCCGTAACGCCAAGAGCTCCTTTTTTGTGATCTCCCCGCTCTTCTTCCTGCTTATAAAGCCCAGATTTCGTAATTCCCCTATTCTTTCCGCCAATACCCCGTCTAATACGCGTTTCTGCTTCTTTATCTCAGCGGGAACGTCTACGCCACGCCATTCAAAGTCCTTCTTGAATACGAACGGTGCTACGTCGTGGTCGTATTCCGTCCTGCTCTCCACGCGCTCGACACCAAGCGAAGTGCAGATTTCCTGTATCTTCTCCTTCTCACTGCCCGGGGAAGCGGTCATTCCCAGTACCAACGGCTCTTTTGCCTGTTTCGCATATTTCTCCGCGATGTAAACGTACGAGTAGTTTCCCACTGCACGGTGACACTCATCGAAGATCAGCAGTGCAACGTCACTGAGCGTAATTCTGTTGCTCAGCAGATCGTTCTCTATTATTTGCGGCGTAGAGACGACTATTTTCGCATCGTCCCATAGCTTCCCGCGGCTATCCGCCAGTATAGAGCCCGTGAACGTTTGTATCAGCGTGGGATTAATATTTAAAACGCCCCGTAAAAATGCTGAATGCTGTTCGACCAGCGGTCTGGTGGGAGCCAGAAATAGAATTTTGCCCTTCGCCAATCGGTCAATTAAAACTAATAGCGCTACGGTCGTCTTACCCAGGCCAGTAGGCAGAACAACCATTAAAGATCCCTTCTTCGCCTCCTCTGCAATGGATATTTGATACGCTCTCCGCTCTACCACACCATCTTTCAAAAGGGGATGCGATATGAATTTTGATGCACCTTTGGACGCAGCAGGATTGTGCATAAACGTAAGTATAGTAAAGAGCTAAATAAAGTTCTGTGCGGTGCAGAGCAGAAATCAGATAAGTTCCTTCAGCACTTCCTTCGCACGATCTACCCGCACCTTCTTCTCCGTCACCAGCATCTCCGCAACCTTGTCTATCAGTTCTCCCTGTGCACCCGCAGCTATGGCGACGTTCCGTGCGTGTAAGGACATGTGTCCTCTCTGAATGCCTTCAGTTGCCAGTGCGCGCAGTGCAGCGAAATTCTGCGCCAGACCGACTGCCGCAATGATTTCCGCAAGCTCATTTGCCGTTTTCACACTTAGTATCTTAATATTTATCTTCGCGGTGGGATGAACCATTGTCGCACCACCAACGAGACCGACTGCAAGTGGCAGCTCGATCGTGCCCACTAGATCGCCGTCTCTGTTCCTCTCCCAGCACGTTAACGGCTGGTACTGCCCAGTAATGCTTGCATACGCATGTGCACCGGCTTCCACCGCTCGGAAATCGTTCCCCGTAGCGATTACCACTGCGTCTATCCCGTTCATTATACCCTTGTTATGCGTTGCGCATCTGTACGGATCGGACTTTGCAAACGAGTACGCGTTAATGATTCCATCAACAACCTCCTCGCCACCTATCGCATCCTTTGCAAAAACAGCCCGTGCGAATGCTAACCGATGCGTTGCAAGGTTAGAGATAATTCGTAGATATACTTTTCCACCAGTGATCTGCTCAATAAATGGTGCAACCGCTTCAGCCATCGTATTTACCGCGTTCGCGCCCATAGCGTCCTTAACGTTAACTAAGAGATGAACAATCACCTGCGGACCTGCGATCGTGTCAATGACCCTTACCTCAAGGTCTTTCGCACCACCACCGAGATTCACGAGCACGGAGTCTTTTTCATTTGCCATGTCTAAAATTCGCTGTTTATGCGCGAGAATGGCAAATTTCGCAGATAAAGGATCGGGAACGTTAGTTACCTGAATTTGCCCGATCATTACTGGCTCCGTAGAACTCGTTTGGAATCCACCGTTCGCTCGTGTTATCTTTGCCGCATTGCTCGCTGCTGCGACTACCGACGGCTCCTCAATCGCCATTGGTATCAGGTAATCTTTACCATTAATCACGAAATTCGCGCCAATGCCTACCGGCAGTGGCATGGTGCCAACAGCGTTCTCTATCATCCGATCTGCCAGTTCGCCCAGCGAGCCGGTATTACCAAGAACGGTTATCTCGTCGTCATTTAAGCCTGCAAATTCCTTTACAAGCTCTAATCTCTCCTTTGGCGCCAGTTTATAAAATCCCGATATTCTCGACGTTCTCATGTCCCTATTTCCAATTTTAGATAATCCTTACTGATATAAAAATACAACCAAGCATAAAATAGTCGCAAAAAATCAGAGCAACCGCCGCTGCCTCGGATCGGTCAACGAAATCACAGACGTTATGCGCCATTCAACTTGTTTCTTTGCCCATATAAACTCGCTTTGAGCTTGCTCCGCCACTTCTAAAACGAAGTAAACCCTATCTCCTTTTATTTCTATGCTTTCTCCTCCCTCCTCTACCGCCGTATCATGACCCACGCAAACGCTCTGATCGCAAAAGAACTGGCATTTGCTGTCGTAGAAGTAAAAACATCTGAACCTCGGCTTTGTCAACCCCAACGTCTTCCCTTTCCAGGCATCGGTATGCAGGAACTCCCCACTCTCCACTATCTTTTCCGTAACCCTTATTCGCTCTTCGTCAGACTCGATGCTCCGTACGTACTCCATGCCATCTCCTTTTAGCTTCATGCTCTCCGGTCTTCTGTCCTCTTCCGGAAAGAACTCCGCTACGTCTGCTTTTATCACGTCCCATCTGTGCAACCCCGCTTCCAACGGATAAATCCGTTTCAACTCCCAGTATTCATTTGCCGCAATTGCATACTCCTTTTTGACGGACAAAATCGTTAACCGCACCTTATCAGGCAAGAACTCCGTGAACTTACCGTCCTCAAACCATTTCCGTAACGCCCACACCGTCCTCTGCTCGTGCTTGAACCGCACTAAGCCGATGTCTCCCTGTAACTTCTGCACGTACACGTGATACGGCGCCTTCTGTTTCAGTTTCGTGGAACTCTCTTTTATCTCGTTCCATGTAACCGGCTTCGATTTCTCTTCCAGTATCCGCTCCACCTCGTTCTTGAATTTCTCGTAGACCATACGCTATTCTTACTGTTTCTGTCAATCGAACTTAAAGATTTTCTTTTTTCGTAACCGCCCGATCAATGCTTACTATGCACAAAAAACGTACATAAACTCGGAGGTATTATAGGGGAGATATGGACAAAGCCATATACCGACGGGTGATGACCCTTGCATTTCCCGCGATCGTCTCAAATATTCTGATAACCTTTCAGATTATTGCCGATACCATCATGCTTGGTCGGTATCCACCGGCAGATGTAAGTTTGAGTGCCGTTGGCCTGGGCTTCGTGTTGTACCACATGTTCTTTCCCCTTACCATGGGACTGGTTACCGGCACGATAGCGATAATCGCACGAAGATGGGGCGAGGAAAATTATGATGAGGCAGGAAGAGTGGCTACCGATTCAGTGATAACCCTTGTTTTGATCTCGATCCCTATAGCCCTTTTTGGCGTTTTCATTGCACCCCATGCGATTTACTATCTCGGTGCACGGGGAATGGTGATAACCGAGGGTGCGAAATACATACGGGCAATCTTCGCCTTTTATCCCTTTACCGCGCTCGTTATCGTTTATCACGGCATCTTGAGAGCGGCAGGCGATACAAAAACGCCTATGTACGTGGACG
Organism: Methanosarcinales archaeon; assembly: GCA_030611585.1. Classification (GTDB taxonomy): domain Archaea; phylum Halobacteriota; class Syntropharchaeia; order Alkanophagales; family Methanospirareceae; genus JACGMN01. Next base: position 5,756 of record JAUWPM010000054.1, read on the forward strand.
TCATCGCAAATTCCTACAACGTCTTGATGGACTATGTTCTTATATTCGGCAAATTCGGCTTTCCGGAACTCGGTGTCTTAGGGGCGGGCATAGCGACCGGTACGTCCTACGTCATCGCCTTTGCCGTCTACATGTTACTCCAATATGGGAAAAAACTGATAACACATCCTGTTTACAGCCGGAACGTTAGATACCGGCTGGATACGGTAAAGAAGATGCTTAAGATTGGCATTCCCGCGGGCATTGACATGGCAATGTGGAGTTTTACTTCCATCATTTTTACCGTGATGATACTCCACTTTGGGGCACTTGGATATTCCGCCTTCCAGATCGGACTGAGGGCTGAGAGTGTTGCGTATATGCCTGCATTTGCATTTGGAATCGCTGCCACTACGCTTTCAGGCCAGTACTTGGGTGCGAATAAAGAAGAGCAGGCGAAAGAGGCTGTGCTCGCTTCTACCTACCTGTGTCTGATCTTTATGACCGTCGTGGGTGCCATATTCATACTTATCCCTGAGTACATTGCAATGGTATTTACCGGCGACGAAGGGGTTGTGACCCTTGCAGCACTATATCTCTTTATTATTGGCTTTTCAGAGCCTGCGTTAGGCGCATTTTTTACCATTACCGGCGGGATGCGAGGTGCGGGCTATACCAAAGTGCCGATGCTCGTAAATTTCATCTGCCTTATCGTGATACGGTTATTACTGTCATACACCCTTGGATTTGTATTTGGCCTGGGATTATTCGGTATATGGCTGGGGATGGCGGTGGAAGTGTTTTTACGGGCGACCGTAATCTATGCCGTTTTTCTCAAAGGGCACTGGATGCATGTAAAAGTGTAAGCCAATGCAGGAATCGCGTCCAACGAATCGCATCCGCGCTTGCAAAATCATCAAATTCATCAATATCCTGCGTGCGATTACTAAGTTGATTCGTTCAATGCTTCTTGGTGTATGTAATCTTCCAGAGCTGCTTTCAGCGTATTCACGGCAAGTACGGGACTGCTAACGTTCTCCGCTGGTAACCTGCCCAAAACCGACTCAATGTCCGTAATCTCTATCCCGAAAGCTTCTTCAACGGCCTTACCTTTCACCATTTCGGTGATTACACTTCCGCATGCAATGGTAGGACCATGAGCATCGGTCGTGAATTTACTATCTTTGATTGTGTTCCCTTCAACGTGAAGGTGTATCTGCATTGTATCTCCTTTCTGATCTGTTATGCGGGCAGCGCCATCGGGATTCTCCAATGCACCAACGTTTTTTGGATTATACGCCTCTTCGATTGTCTTTTTACCGTAAAACGCTTCCTCATCTTGCTTTATCGCTTCTTCCAGTGCACGCATCTTATCCTCGAAGTCTGAAAGGTCTTCATCGTCCGTCATTTCTCTTCTCCTATCACCCCAAAATAAGCCTTTAATCTTACCACACAATCCTCAACACTCATCTTCTCCTGCTCCCCCGTATCAAGATTTCGTAACGTTACGTTTGATTCTTTCAGCTCGTTTTTACCCACGAGCACGGCAAACGAATCATGGCAAGCATTGGCATACTTGAGCTGCGCGCTTAAACTCCTGTTCATCAAATCTATATGCGTGGGAACAAATTCCCTCAGCCTGGACGCTATTTCTATCGCTTCTTTCGTCACAGTCAGGTCTGCCTCTTTATCTCGTATCGGCACCACTACCACACCTCTTCTCTCCAAATCCTTATCGTCCACGCCGAATATCTCTGCTAAGCGGTCAAACCCAAACGCAAACCCGGTTAACGGAATATCCTCACCACCGAACAGAGCAGCCAGCCGATAAGAGCCACCGCCGCAAATCTGGTTCTGCGCGCCCAGCATACCTCCTGCATCGTAGATTTCAAATACCATTCCCGTGTAATAATCCAACCCCCGTGCGATTCCTAAGTTTAATGTGTAATCAACGCCGTAATAATCGAGATACTCCAGCAGCAGCTCCAGCTCCCGTAACGCATCGCTATCAGCGGCAATTATGTTACGGCCCCGTGCTTCTTGTAAGGCATTCTTACCTTTTGAATCGAGCAGACAGAGCAAATCGTCAATCAAATCCTTTTTCACGTCTGCCTCGTTCATCAACTCGATTACTGCCTGCCGTTCTCCCTTGTCTATCAACCGCATCACGGTGTTTATATGCGCCTCATCCACCTGTGCAGCGCGCAATCGCTCCCGTATCAGACCCACATGCCCAACGTGAAGCTCCGCCTTTACGCCTAACGACTTCAGGATATTAAAAGCGAGCGCAATGAGTTCCGCCTGCGCCTCCGGGCGGTCAGACCCGATTATTTCAGTACCAAACTGCCAGAACTCACGATACCGAGCCTTCTGCGGCTCCTCGTACCTGAAACAATTACCAAAATAATACACCTTTGTCGGCTTCGGTGTCATCTTCAATTCATTGATATACATCCGTATTACAGGAGCCGTAAGCTCAGGTCTTAACGCTAAATGCCTGTCACCTTTATCCCTGAACTCGTACATCTCCTTCAAGATTGCCTCGCCCGATTTCAGTGTGAATAGTTCAGCGCGCTCAAACGTTGGCGTACGTATCTCTTCATACCCCCACCGCTCTGCAACGTCTCGCATCCGCTCCTCCATGATTTTTCTCTTTCTCATCTCCGCAGGCAGGAAATCCCTTGTACCTCGTGCTCTTTCTATCCGCATTCTTTTTTGCTTCCTGTTACTGTACTTAAAAATAAAAAGCAAAGGTCATAAACTAATAAAATAATAAATAATTAAAGCGTTGCCAGATTGCAGCGGATTTTTTATGCAATGGTTGAAAAATGGAGAAGAGGGAAAAAGCCCTAAGGGCTTTTGTGGAAAGAATTAGAGAAAAATTCGGGGATGAAATAGAAGGGATAATCCTATTCGGAAGTTATGCTCGACGGGAAGCAAAAGAGTTCTCTGACATTGACATAATAATCGTGTTAAAAGATCTGCCAAAGGAATGGGAAAAGAGGATAGAAAATGTCATAGACGATACTTCTGAAATTGCTTTGGTTTACGGAATAAAAATATCTCCGCTTTTGCTCTCAAGAGAAGAACTTTTGGATAACATTAATTCAGAAGCACTTTTGTTCATTGACTTAACCAGAGGCTACCGCATAATTTATGACAAAAGCGGCATTACCGAAGAAATGGAGAAATTCAAAGCAATGATTGCGAGAGAGTATATGTACGACGAGGTGTTTGAGGCATGGATAGAGAAATAGTCGAGGCTTTTTGCAAATCCGCAGATTATGATTTTATCCTTGAAAAAATCGAAAATGAAAAATGAACTTCAGACTGATCTTCGTGATGGATCTGCTTGACGGTGTGGTCGTGCATGCGAAGCGGGGCGAACGAGACCAGTACAAACCAATTAACCTCTTCAGTTCCATCGTTAGTTCGTCTGACCCTGTTCAGATCGTCGAAGAGCTAAAGCCTGAGGAGGTTTATATCGCAGACCTCAACAGATTAATGAACACTGGCTCTAATAAAAGAGCGATAACGGAATTAAGAGATAAAAACAGGAAGAGAAGGATAATGCTGGATTATGGTATTAAAAGTATTGACGACCTGAAAGAGGCGGTTGAATCTGAATTAGCGGATAACTTCGTTTTAGGGACGGAAACTACGTCTATGGCGTTGATTGAAGAAGCCTCTAAAAGCGACATTCACGTAAGTGTAAGTATTGACCTCTTCAACAAGGAAGTGCTGACAAGCGATAACCGATTGAAACTCGAACCCGTGTCGTTAATAAAAGAGTTGAACGAGTATCCAATACGGGACGTAATCGTGCTGGAACTGAATAGAGTAGGAACAAAAAGCGGAATAGACTTTGATTTCCTCGCTCGTGCCGTTTCGGTCTCTGAACATAATATTCTAAGTGGTGGTGGCGTTAAGAGTTCTAAAGATATATCTAAAATGGAGAAGATAGGGGTAAAAGGCGCACTGGTCGCTACTGCACTTCACGATGGGTCTATCCCGGTGTCAGCCCTCCAAAAAGCCGTTTCTTAAACATCTATGAGTGAAAAATTTCATGCAGCGGTATTGAACCTGGTGAAGCAGATACCAAGGGGTAAAGTGACAACGTACGGTGAGATAGCGCGAGAACTAACCGGCTCGGTTCGAGCCGCTCGTGCAGTAGGGCGGGCAGTTACGAAAAATCCCAATCATATAATCGTGCCGTGCCATCGTGTCGTGCGAAGTGATGGTGACGTTGGAGAGTATAGACTGGGCGTGGCTACGAAAATAAGACTTTTGAGAGCGGAAGGGATAGAGATACAAGACGGAAAGGTGGTAAATTTCGAGCAAACTCTTTTTAAGAAAGAGGATACTTTGCGATTCGTCACTGACAGAATGTTAGGAAAGCTCAGCACATGGCTTCGTATTCTTGGATACGATACCGTTTACGCTGCGGACATAGCCATAAAAAAGGGAGAAGAAGACGAAGATGAGGATAACGCCATTGCCACTTTTGCAGCGTGCGAAGCTCGAATACTGCTCACGCGAGACAAGAATCTCGCGGCATCTGCGAGGAAAAACGGGGTGCCCTGCGTTCAAATAGAAACCGCTGGGGTGATGGAGCAACTGAAGGAGTTGCTCACTCACAACCTAAATATAAACCTCGAACCCGTTCCAGTCCGGTGTAGCGAATGCAATGCACGGATAAGGAAAGTAGAGGCGGGAGAAGAGGCTATGCTGAAGGAGAAAAGTTATGTGCCGATGGAGATGATAGGAAAGCGTGAGTTCTGGGTTTGCGAGCGGTGCGGCAGGATATACTGGGAAGGGAGCCATTGGCGGAATATGCGGGAGCAGTTGAGGCGGTTGAACGAAGAGTTATTTGAATTGTGAGAGGGCTTTAAATTGCGGCGCATATAGGGGATCAGTCACTTTTTTAGAAATTAACTTTAACTAACCGTTCAGAATTTCTCTGACTCTACCGATCTCGCCGGATTTTAGGCGGACTTTAATTCCATGTGGATGGTGTTGAGAATTGGTAAGAATGTCTTTATATACCCATATACATAGATATAAAGTGGTGATGCAAAAATGCCTGGAGAAGACAACGTGATATATATCGGAAATAAGTCTGTGATGAGTTATGTCCTGGCAGTAGTGACGCAGTTTAATAACGGCTTGAGTGAGGAGGTAGTAATCAAAGCAAGAGGTAGAGCGATCTCAAGGGCCGTGGATACTGCAGAGGTAGTGAAGAATAAGTTCATGCCGGGAGTAGAAGTGAAGGACATAAAAATAGGGACAGAGGTATTAACAGGAGAAGGTGGAGATAAGGCGAACGTTTCCTCGATGGAAATAACGATGGTTACGAAAGCAAAGGAGTAGGTAAAAAGGGGGAGATATGTGAAGTTATCAAATCTAAGACCAAGAGATATATCTCTCTCTTATCTTAGTTTTCATCCTCTTTTTTTATTTTTCATTGTATACAAAGTATAGCGGCTTTCTCTTTAAGACACAGATTAACACTGATTTACGCGGATTTATTTAGGGTGAAGAACAATGTTGATTTTTATCATCTGTGTTAATTAAGCCCTTTCAGGGCTTGCGGTGATGTGGGCAGAGCCCACAAACGTTAATATGTGTCAACAATTTAGTTTGTTCCGTTTTAGGATAATTTACTTATACATGGTAGCTCTTACTTCTCTACATAATATGCGATGTTCGCAAGAAGAACACGTACATACGTCATTTTGACACGTGATTTCACGAAGGAAGTAACAAAACTTATATAGCTTTAATTACCGACAGATACCTTATGATTTTTCTGCAATGGATCACTATGTAATATAACTATTCGATTCATTATGATGGTATGTAGTTTAATAACCCCCTCTCCCGTCACCAATAAACAAGCTTTCTTACACTTATCCCCATGCCTCCCGCCAGATGTATGAGGTAGAAAGCTAAATGGAAGGTACGACACACCCTCTTTTCAACACTTCTGCCTGTATATTGATGCAAACGTTTCAATCCCAGCGTATTCTTCACGATATCGAATAATACCTCAATCCTGCTCCGCTTT
>JAUWPM010000001.1 GCA_030611585.1 Methanosarcinales archaeon
AGCGATGCGGAGGAATTAATAATGATTTTGGACGATGTTATCGTAGAGTACAATGATGCTCCGCATCAAGGATTAAATGGCTTTTCTCCAAACGAGTATGAGCGGAGGCTCATGTGTGGCGCATCAGGTTGATTATAACAGTTTCTTCATTATTTCTTCTAATTCATAACACCATTTCCTCAATGTTGAATTTCTCTCATTGGAACGGTGTCTTCCTCTACAATGCATAATCCCATTACGAATCGGCTCTAATTTGTTCAATCTATGTCTCCATTCTGGGACATCAAGATACGCTTTAAATATGTTTTTATTTCCTTTGATTATCTCTGCATAGTTATAAAATTGCATAAAAGATAATTTCGGTGAACTCATTTCTTCTTCCGGTGATTCTTCAATTCTTGCTGCGCATTTCTTTCTAACTTCCACAGGTACACCTTTTCGCCACCATTTTTCTCCATATTCTTTCTCCAGTACAGTCATAACGAAATCTCTCATGTTTGTTTCAAACCATTCTATCAAGGCATGGTTCTGCAGCATTATATTCTCCGTTAATTTCTCAACTTCTTCTACTCTTTGGGGAAATTCGAGTTTTGCCTTACGCAATTTAATTTCATCGATGTACTCCCTCGCTGGTTCTAAATTGGGGTATATCTCGAATGCCTTTTTAAATTCACTTTCTGCTTCTGTAAAATCCTCCTTTTTAAATAGTGTCTTTCCCAAATAATAATGTGGCCACGCCACATTTGAGATACCTGATAATGATTTTTTAAACTTGTCTTCAGCTTCTACTAATTCTCCTTTTTTAAGATGCAATCTTCCCAAGTAGTAATATGCCCAACAAAACTTAGGATCTAATGCAATAGCTTTTCTGAACCATTCTTCACTTTCACTTGTCTTGCCCTCTTTAAACAACTTTTTCCCCATATTGTAACAATATTTTGGATTTTCGAGAATGTGTTTTTTCCCTTCTCTACGTTCTTTTTCCTCATCTGCGGTTACCTCAGACTTTGATGGGACTCTAGTTCCACATTCAATACATTCTCCGTCGATTGTTTCCACCATCTCGTCACAGAACGGACAGAATTCTAATTCTTCTCTATCCTGCTCTTCTTCACTCCCGGCACAAAATGGATACCCATAGTCCCATTTATCACCAACAGAGTTTTCTTCATCCTCGTTTTCTTTCATTTTTTCCACATTTCACCGATCTTTTTTGGTGTTTAGTTTTATCAGCTCAACACTCCGCTCACCGCATTTAGAAACAAATGAAAAATAGCTATCCTTCAAGTTTTTTGTATTCATAATAGAGACCTCTTGCACCAAGAATGGCAAAGATTGCGAGAACTATATTCACTGTTACATGCACAAAGTATCCTCTGGGTCCCCCCATCCATGAAAAGAGTGAACTTTGTAACACAAATTCATAGGCGAGATCTGGAAATGCAAGGCTTAAAAATGCTGTTGCCAAAAATGATAGGGCAAAGAGCATAGTTATCAGGATACCAATTCCATATCCTATTTTTCTTATAATCCCCATCTTTTTACCTCCTTCACATAATCTTTAATTCTCCCTGTACTTAAGACGCCTACCTTTTTAATATGAGTGAAGATTATTACTTATGGGATTATGAGAAAGGGGGTGAGATACTGAATAAGAAGAGGGGATTCCACATCTGATAATCCTATGCCAAATGGAGAGGTCAGGAAGGATTTAATTTGGAAATGGACTGAAAATGTGTCAATGCTAAAATCTTCCATCTTCTTATCCTCGCTTCTTTTTGCGTTCACTTCACGATCTTGGTGATATCTATCTCGATAATATCCTCGGCACCCATGCTCTTCAACAGAGGTATTAAAATATTCACTTCGTGCTTGCTCACCACCGTTTCCACTGCGTAGTACCTCTTACGCTGCTGGTTATTATCCGAATCGTACAGTTGGGATATGGTGGGTCTTTTCATTGCCGGGAGCGCCGATATCACATCCTTCAACAGATCCTCCACAACGTTCATGCTGAGCAACACCTTACCCCGCGCTTCAAGCACGCCGGAGAGCAACGTCCTTATCTCTTCCATCTCCCGCCGCTTCTCCGCGTCACGCCACGAATCCTTATTCGCAACCAACTTCGTAGACGATTCCAGTAGGGTCTCGATTATCCGCCAGTTGTTCTTACGCAGGGTCTCTCCAGTCTCCGTAAGCTCGACAATCCCGTCCATCATGTCCTTCGCCTCGGTAGCGCCGTAAGAAAAGAATATCTGTACGGGAATGCCAAGGTTCTCAAAGAACGATTTTGTAAGGTTGGGATATTCAGTGCTAATTTTACTGTGCGGCTTCATGTCTTTTGCTCTTTTTATCTCCGTTCGATCAGCCTGCACTGCCAGAACGATTTTTACAGTGCTATCTTTCTCCGCGGCTTTGCTGTACCTCATGTCCGCTACTTCCACGACGTCCGCACCCCGTTCCTCTATCCAATCCTTACCGGTTATGCCTAAGTCAAAATACCCCTTCTCAACGTATTCCGGTATCTCCTGCGGTCGCAGTATCTTCACCTTCTCTATTCTTGGGTCTGCGATCGTCGGGCTGTACTCCCGACTCGTTACTTTTACTTCCAGGTCTGCCTGCTTGAACAATAGCAGCGTCTGGATTTCTAAACTACCTTTTGGTATCGCTATGCTTATCATCTTTCCGAGTTATCCTTTTTTCTCTCTTTATCTGTCTTCTAATAATTATTGTATTGTACTAATACTTCCGTACGTAAAAAATGAACGAGGAGACGAAACGATTTGTAACGAGCAAATTTAAGGAATATTATAATCGGGCAATGATAGAACCCCCGCCGGATTTCTGGATGCGAGAGTGGGGCTTTGTTCTCTTTGACAAATATTTCCCCATGAAACTCGTGATGCGGAGGCACACATCGTTTACCACGAAGGATGAGATGGTGAATTACCTTCGTGAAAATGCCCCTGCCCATGCGTATTACTCCACGGCTCTTTACAAATATCCCGCAGCCGATATGGCGAAGAAGGGCTGGCTCGGCGCGGACTTGATCTTTGACCTCGATGCAGACCATATCGTAAGTGAAGCGGAACTCCCGCAGTATTCCTATGAGGACTTGTTGAAACTCGTGAAAAAAGAGACGCTGAAGCTGATTGATTTCTTAACCGACGATTTCGGATTTGCTGAAAAGGATATGGAACTGGCGTTTTCGGGATCGCGGGGTTATCACATCCATATTAATACCGAAGCGGTACGAGGGCTTGGAAGCAGAGAGAGAAGGGAAATAGTGGATTACGTCATGGCGACCGGGCTTGATCTGGATAGCTTTTTAGTCCATGATTTGAAGGAGAAGGAACACGGCGGCGAAAAGCCGGGGAAAGGTGATTTGAGATTGATAACGGAGGGCTGGGGCAAACGGGTTCGTAACGGATTAATTGAGTTCCTTCACGAAATAGCGGACATGGAAGAAAAGCAGGCTATCAAAAGGATAAGAGCTGCTGGAGAGATGGACAGGAAGAAGGCACGGGAGATATTAAGAATTGCAAAGGATGAGACCGTGATGAGAAGAATAGAGCAGGGTCAAATCCCTCAGTTCGCTAAACCTATCTGGACGGGAATATCAAAAACGGTAACAAAAATTGTCCGCGTGGAATCCGCAGATAGAGTAGATGAACCGGTTACTGCTGACATAAAACGGCTTATTCGGCTGCCAGGCTCACTACACGGCAAATCGAGTTTGAAGGTAAAACCGTTAACAATTAAAACCTTTAAGGAGTTCGACCCTTTAGCGGATGCCGTGGTATTCGGCGATTCGCCAGTCGAAATACGCGTCGTTCGCGATTCGGCGATAAAATTGAAAGGCGAACGATATAAGGTGGAAGAAGGCGAAATTACTCCGGTACCGGAGCACGTGGCACTTTATTTTATCTGTCGGGGTGTTGCGGAACTCAAGTGAAAAACCGAAAACGGTTCAATATATGCGGACGTTCGTTCACTTATGATTTTCTACCGAAGTTATATATAAGTTAGTTATATAGTAAAGGATGCGTATTTCATATTAACTTTAGAGAAATGGCGAAGCCCAGAAAAGGAATTACATTAATGGATTTCCTGCATTCGCGAGCGGACGTAGATGAAGAGAACCGCGGTGTTGACGTTGAAAGCAAAAGCGAAAGCAGAATAGAAGTAGAAAGAATCGAAGAGAAAGAAACACCACGCATATACAGCGTCCAGGAGGTCACGAGATACATAAGGCGGAGATTAGACAGGGATGAAGTGCTGAGAGACGTTTATATCAAGGGTGAGCTTTCTAATCGCAGCCAGCCGACTTCCGGTCATTTGTACTTCACGCTCAAGGATGAATTTTCGGAGTTGCCGTGCGTAATGTTCAGGGAACAGAACCGGGGCTTGAAGTTCGTTCCTGAAGACGGGATGAGCGTGATAGTCCGGGGACATATAAGTGTGTACGAGAAGCGGGGGAAGTATCAGTTATACGTGGATGAGATACAGGAGGAGGGCATAGGCGCGCTCTATCGTGCATTTGAGCAGTTAAAGAAGAAGTTGAAGGAGGAGGGGTTGTTTGACGCGGCGTATAAGAAACCGATACCCTGTTTTCCACGTCGAATTGGTATTATCACTTCGCCCACCGGCGCGGCTATCCGGGACATATTGAAGATCACGAAGAAACGGTTCCCGCACGTCCATATTCTACTCGCTCCCGTTGCAGTGCAGGGTGAAGGAGCTTCATCGCAAATTGTAAACGCCATTCGGATTATGAACCGGTACAGCGCAGAACGGGAGAAGATAGACGTGCTTATCGTGGGTAGAGGCGGGGGTTCGATAGAAGAACTGTGGGCGTTCAACGAAGAGTGCGTTGCGCGTGAGATTTTCTCATCGGCAATCCCGGTGATCTCGGCGGTGGGGCACGAAACGGACTTCACAATTGCGGATTTTGTGGCTGATAAGCGCGCAGCGACACCATCGGAAGCAGCAGAGTTTGTCGTGCCGGACAAACGAGAGATAGAGAAGAACCTGAGTTCTTTGGAGTTGAGGATGCGGCAGAACGTTTTTAAAGCGATTGAGTACTACCGGAAGCAGTTAGCGAGTATAGAAAAGAGCGTTTTATTTCGAAAGCCTACCGAGCGGATAAACCAATACCGGCAGACGGTAGACGAACTCAAGCGGAATATGGTTGCGGAGATTACGCATCTCGTGACGTTGCAGCGTAAGAATGTGCAAGCCCTTACGGGCAAACTGGACGCTTTAAGTCCTTTAGCAATCCTTGAGCGTGGATATAGTATCTGCTCGAAACTGCCGGAAGGGAAGATCGTACGGAGTGTGAGGGAGATTTCGGTTGGCGATGCGCTTAAGGTGCTATTCACGGATGGAGAGGCGATTTCAGAAGTGAAGGAGAAAAAAGGTGCGAAGAAACAGCAATAAATTATGTGGTTGGGTATTTACGGCTCTTTAAGACACAGATTAACACTGATTTACATGGATTTATTTAGGGTGAAGAACAAAGTTGATTTTTATCATTGTCAGATTAGATTAACCGCAGAGTTCACAGAGAACGCAGAGCAGAGAGTAAGGTTTTGATTTATTCAAACGTGAAGAGCTCTTCTTCGGAAAAACTCATGAATTTGTCTCTAACTCCCCTTTCCCACGTTTCAAATATTCTCCGCTCTTCCTCTGTCGCTTCACGCGGAATTCCGAACTCCACTATTCCCCTCTGCTCGAAGAAACCATCGGGAAATATCGTTGGTCTCGTCTGAACACGAATTGCTGCCCCTGTGGATTTCCGGGTAAATGTGAATACGTAATTCTCTTCAACCGTTATTTCTTGCAGGTTTCCCTTTTCCTCTGTTATTATAGGTTCCATTTTACTTCACGCATTCCGAAACTACATCAAAATCAATAAAAAAACAATTGAGGATACAGGACTGCAAGACCTATCCCTAAACTTGCATCCTGTATCCTGTATCTTTAACGTGCTTTCCCCCTGAGAGACAGCCCCAGCAGTAACCCAAGCCCGATCACCAGTATCGAGAAGAATATCGCTCCGCCAACCGGAAATGGTTCTTTAGGCTCTTCCACACCCTCGAAAAGCTCCCAGTCCGGTGAGGTCAAAAACGTATCCCTCGTTTCTTCCCACTCTGACTTGAACAGCGCTTTTTCTTCATCCGTTGCGTTCTCAGGAATACCGAACTTCACCTTCTTCCTCAGCTCAAAGTAGTCATCCGGGAACACACCCTCTTTCACTACGACCTCAAAACATTCGCCCGTTGATATTCGACAGACATCAAACCTGAAATTATCAGGAGTATTGCTCTTTGATACCTTCTTCAAGTTCTTATTGCTCATGTTCACTACTTCGGTTCCATCGGGTAGAATTATCTTGTATTCCCCTTTCGTATTCGTTTCTAATCCCGGTCCGGTTCCCGTCACGTATTGGAAACAATCTCGGGAGCCTGGCGTCGGTAGCCTGCTGATTATTCGGATGTCCTCTCTTGTAGGGAAGAGGGTGGTGGCACTCGTGGATGCGTCTACATCCTCTCCCGAAGCTATCTCCGCACCCCATATCTCCGAGAGTCCCAGTTGCGTCGCTCGGAATGCGCAACAGGTGCATACGCACATCTGACCATGATAATTCCCCACGTCCTCTATCGTTATCTCTACTTCCGTTCCGCCGTCGTCTATTACAATGGGCTCCAACTCGAACTCCGGTGGCGCTTCAGCTCCCGGCATGTGCGCATCAACGGAAATAACCGCCGTGGATAGTGCCATCAAAACCAATGCTACAATTGCCACTGCTTTTAATGGCGATTTTCCACTTTGCACTTTGCTCTTTTCATTTCTCATTTTACCGTTTCTCCCTCCTTCAAGATATAATACACGATCACCAGTGAGAACGGCAGCAAGAACATCTCAGGGCAATATGGCGGGGCATAACTTGCTAAAAAGCCTTCTAAGCTGTTAAACCATGTCTCTTCTCCCGGAATAGAACCTGCTATTCTCGCCCAGATCGCTATTCCGGCAACTATCCATATCATTATGCTTGCCATTACCGCTTTTGCTAACTGATGGACCTCTGCAAAGTTCTTCACGCTACTTAGATAAAAAAAACCAACAGAAAGGAGGATTATCGCCCTCCACGGCAAGAATATGCCTGACATCTCCATGATTCCCCAGCTCGCTTCTCCCGGCACAGTTGCTATCAGCTCCGCAACTCCAAACGCCAATGCTACGGCGCCTAAAACCGCAAAATATATCTGCCCGAATTTCTCTTCCGTTTCGTTCATTTGTTTATGCCACCCCCAGCATGATTCCTACTAAATGTATCAAGCCACCGTAAACAAAGACCATCGCTATAAGCGAAGCTAAGCTTCCGAGAAGCTCTTTCCAGTTCTCTTCCTTTATCATCAATGCGAACGTCGCTAAGCACGGGAAGTAGATACAAAGCAGAATCACGGATGTGAACACCTGAAAAGGAGTCATTATCCCTTGTTCCATAAGACCGCCGAGCATTCCCACCGCCAGGTCCTTCCTCAGAAAACCTGCTATTAACGGCGCTACTGTTTCTGATGGCACTCCAAACCATACCATTAGCAACGGACCAAATACAGCCGCCAGCCAATCCATCGCTCCCGTCAGGTACATAAGACCAACAATTAGACACCCCAATAGGACGAAAGGAACCGCAACGAGGAGAAAACCTGATGTCCTTATCCACAACTTACTCATAATGTTTTTCAACGTTGGCATTTGATACGGCGGCACGTCCATTATAATCTCTGGCGACTTCCCCGGCACGATTTTGTTAAGGATGAATCCAAAGCCCAGATAACCTATGGCTAAAGTCAAGAAAATCCAGCCCATCATCTCCGGAACTAAATCTTGCATAATTCCTATTTGCGCGCCACATGGAACGAATATCGCTAACAGTGTCATCATCATGAACCTTTGTTTCCTCGTTTCCAGTGGTCGCGTAGCCGTTACTCCCGGGACATTACAGCCTAAGGAAAGGAAAGTAGGCACAATCGCATAGCCGTGCAAGCCTATTTTGTGCAATACCGTATCAACGAGAACAGCCAGTCTTGGCAAATAACCTATGTCCTCCAGAATTGCAAATATCAGATAAAACGCCAGTATTGCCCACAGGACTACGCCAAAAACAATGAACAGCCCGCTGGTAAGCATACCAAAAGCCTCAAAGCAATTGTCCGAGGCTACAAGCACCCCTTCTTCAAGATGTCCCGCATCTACCATGAGTGCATAGAACGGGTTTCCTAACCCACCGGGAAAAACCGACTGTAACCACGGCAGCCAGTGCTCATCAAAAAGCCTGACCATGAAGCCGTCTGTAAATAGCGTCCCTGCAAATTCACAGAAAAAAGCCCAGAAGCCGTATATAACCGCAATTGCTACTGGTATCCCCGTCAGCGGTTTAACGGTGAGTTCCGCAATTGCATCCTTCAATGTATGTTTGCGCGCACCAAACTCCACCGTTTGTTTCGATATCTTCTCTATCAAATCCCATCTCTCATCCACTGACAGCGGCACTTTCACCACCTCCTTCTTTACCTGCGCTCGCAGCCGCACTTACAGCACTTGCACTTTCTATAACCCCTTCTATTTTCACAGGTGCCGTTTCTTTGATCTTTGAAACGAGCTCCTTGAATCCTTCACCACTTATCGCCGTCGTTGGCACTACGGGCACGCCGAGAATTAGCTCCAATTTCTCCACGTCTATCCCTATATTCTTGTCCTCCGCGACGTCCCACATGTTCAACGCCACTACAACCGGGTAGCCCTTCTCAATGATCTCCAGAGCTAAGTAAAGACCACGTTCTACTTTCGAAGCATCAAGCACGCATACGACTACGGAATCCCTGTTCTCTTCAAGCATCTTCACCGCTACTTCCTCTGCCAGGTCCTTCGGATCCAGTGAAAACGTTCCTGGCACGTCTATTAGCTCGACTTCCTCTCCTTCTAAACGCATCCAGCCTTTCATGAAATCCACTGTCGTTCCCGGATAATTCGACTCGAACACTTTGGCTCCCGTGAGCCGGTTGAAGAAAACGCTTTTCCCCACGTTCGGATGCCCCATTAGCAATACTTTCATCTCGCTATCCCACCTCCACGACTATCTTTTCCGCTATGCCCAATCCCAAAGAAGTAACTGACATGTCCACCTCTACCACTACGGGCCCCTTTATGGGCTGCTTCGTTGCCATTCGCACCCTTTTACCTTCTCTGATGCCCATACCCGCTATTTGTGCCCTCAAATCCGTTGCTATCTCCTTCACCGTTCCCTCTTCATCAAAATCCATCTCACTCAACTTCTTTTCCATTACTTTCACATCCTCCTCACGATAACTTTTTGTGCCATTCCACGACCGATAGAGACCGTGTTTCTATCAACCTCAACGGTAACGGGTCCGTAACAGGAGATCACGCGAACCACGCTGCCTTCGAATAAACCCCTAAGAAACAACTTCTGGCGAATTCCGTGTCCCCCTTCGACAGCCATTACTCTGCCCTGCTCGCCTGGTTTCAACTGGCTTAACGGTATCGGCATCGTGCCACCGTAATTCTCCTCTGCCATCTCCTCACTCACGCAGTCATTGCCCATTTTAGTCTCTTTCTGTTCTATTCCACCCAGACCTTCTCTGCGAGACCGCGTCCGATAGTTACCAACTGCTCACCGATTTTCGCAAGCACGTAGTTGCCTCTTTTCGGACTTGGTGCTGGCGTCTCCTTCCGGACCAAGGTTATCTCTTTGCCTTCCACTACGCCCATCTGTTCAAATTTGTCTTTAAGAGAGGTGCCACCGATTATCTTGCTTATCTTCGACTTCTCACCTTCCTTCAGATAGTTTACCTGAATGGATTGCTCTTCGCGTTCTACCAGCAACTTTGATGCCTGTCCTTCGCCCATTCGTATCTCTGTGTCGTCTATTTTGAACACTAAAGTGTCGTCGGGAAGGTGGCGTAAGAACTCAACTTCGCTTCCTTTCTCCACGCCAAGTTCCGCGAAATTATCTTCAAACGTCTTTCCGCCTTCTATTGTCTTTACCGTTCCTTTCTCACCGCTCTCAAACCGTAAAAGAGGAAGCGTCTTACCTTCTCTCTCTACGTACACCTTATCTGCCCATCCGCGAGCTACGACTGCTTCTCTTCCTGCGGCTTTCAGTGAAATAGGTCCTGCGTGCACGTGCACAGGCTCAGTAGCCACTATCGTAAGTTCTGTTCCTTCTGAAATGCCCAATTCCTCCAAGCTCCCTCTTACCTCGGAACCACCATCTATTTTCTTTACGGTTCCCGTTATTTCGGAGTCAACTTCGCTTAACAATTTCATTTCTTCTTTCCTCTATATCCCCTATAATGTTAGGGAATGAAAAAACCTGCCCTAAAAAAGTTCTGTTTTGCTAAAAGAACCTAAATAAGTTAGGTTCTGAACGAAAATCCGAATAAAGTTGGGATTTTGATTGTCTATAAAGTATAACTGCCATAATTCTCTTTAAGACGCAGATTTACACTGATTTACGCGGATTTATTTAGGGTGAAGAACAAAGTTGATTTTTATCATTAAGCCCTTTCAGGGCTTGCGGGACGTGGGCAGAGCCCACGAGCGTTAATCTGTGTCCACAATTTATTTTTTCTTGATAAAAACCCTAATTAAGTTCGGGTTCTCCTATGCGCCCTAATCTTGTTAGGGATCCTTATTTATGCACCTAACAGCCATACACATCTTTAAACAAAAGTTTAGAAAGAAAAGGGGAGATAAAAATGGCGAAGAAGGTAATTTTGGTATTTGGTTCAACTACTGACAACACGGAAATGTTGTCTGAGCACGTGGCGGAAGGACTTGAGCGAGGAATGGCGTCGGTCACGGTGAAGAACGTGACAGAAGCGAGCGTTGACGAACTCGCGGATTATGACGCGATCGTATTCGGATGCTCCACATGGGGTGAAGGCGATTTGCAGGATGATTTCGTGGATTTCGACGAAGCTATGGACGGCATAGCTCTGGAAGGGAAAAAGGCGGCGGTTTTTGGTCCTGGTGATAGCGAGGAGTACCCGGATTCGTTCTGCACCGCAGTGGACATCCTGGAGAAAACGCTGAAGAAATGCGGTGCCGAGATTGTTGCCGAAGGCTTCAAAGTTAGCGGCGAGGTTGAACCTGCATTTGGAGACGCCGAAGAGTGGGGATTTAAGGTTGCAAAAGCGCTTTAGCTTTACTTTTGCTTCTGCTTCTGTTCCCTCTTTATTTTTTCCCGCTGCGAGGCGAACCAGAGCAGGATAGAGAGAAGACATGAAAGTATTTATTCACCACATTCAGGAGTACAAGAAAGGCTTGAGAACCCTCGTCCTTCATACGACGAAAGCGTCGAACAGAGATGCAATTGAAAAGAGGTTGGAAAGGGAAAGGATAGATTATTACATTCAAGAGGTCAACGGAACGAAGATAAACGTCTTCTTCGGCAACCCTGCCTGCATCGAAGTGATCAAACAGATGAACTTTGAATCGCTGTCGAACTTAACGGATGAGGAGGATTTTATTCTCGGTACGATGCTGGGCTACGATAGGGTAAAGCAGTGCGAGCGGTATCTTAAACGGAAACGCAATGGCAATACCGTAGAAAAGGTAGGTAGTAAATCCGTCTATCAGTCCCGTACCGAGGCGATTAGTGTTATTATATAGTCAATCACATCCATTCCACCCGAGAATATAGATGATCATTTTATCTGCGTTAATCAGTGTCTATAAAATTTAACTTTCCGACACAGATTTACACTGATTTTTGGCACAACGAATTCGGGTTAATTTGTGATGACTGACTATATCCTAACTTGACTTTGTCACATTTCAAATT
Organism: Methanosarcinales archaeon; assembly: GCA_030611585.1. Lineage (GTDB taxonomy): Archaea > Halobacteriota > Syntropharchaeia > Alkanophagales > Methanospirareceae > JACGMN01. Next base: position 11,876 of record JAUWPM010000001.1, read on the forward strand.
TACCTTGCCGTGGAGAACGCTGAATTAGAGGTTTAGTTTATTAGCGGTTCCGCTCGTTAGCTAAACCTCCAAACCTCCAAACCGCTAACCCTCTATCCTCTGCGTTCTCTGTGAACTCTGCGGTTAATCTGACAATGTCAACCCAAAAGGCCAATTAATAAAACACAGACCAATCCTAAAATAAGACCTGTAATACCCACTTTTAAATTCTGTCTTATCTGCGCTGCTGGAATCAGTTCTTCTATTGAGATGTAAGTCATAAACCCTGCTGCAAGTGCAAGTGACGCACCTAACAACTCTAAAGACGTTCCTTTTAAAAAATAGTAGCCGAAAATAAAGCCGAGCAATTCAAACAGTATTGTCACCGTTACTATAACAAAGGACATCATTCTCTTTTTCGTTAACCCGTATAAAGGAACGATCGTTGCGATATTCTCCGGCACGTCCTGTGCTGCAATCCCCAATGCTATCACCATTCCCAATGCGGGTGTTAATGCAAATCCAACTCCAATTGCCAATCCTTCCGGTATGTTATGCAATGCCATGCCGATAACGAGCATGGTAACGCTTCTTTCGATCGAAGGCTTTTCTTTCTTGAGTAATTCCGGATTTACGTGTGGCAGGGTTCTATCAATAATCCGGAACGTGACTATCCCAGTGAGAAAAGCAATAATCACTAAGTAAACGGGTGTGATTTCTAAACTTTCGGGTATCAATTGAAAGAACGATATACCCAGCATCATCGAAGCGGCAAATGCTAAGGAACCATATAAAAAGGTCTCTTTTGGTTGCTTTATCAGTCCAATTAAACAACCTAAAGTTTGCCCAACAAAGATTAGGGATATGATTAATAATAGACTATTCATTTTTATTGTATATATACTATAACCCCCTTCTCTTTAAGACACTGATTTACACACAACTTTTTTACCTTCGGTAAAAACATTGACTAAAATATTCCCGATGTTTTTCTTTTAGCACAGGTTTTCTTTTTGACATTGCCGAAGGCAATGGAACGGCTTAGCCGTTCAAAAAAAGAAAAAGTGTTGTGTCAACAATTTGTGTTTTCTTGTTTCCCCTCAAACGATTTCCGCTCACACAAAAGTATCTTAACAAAATCTACCAGCCCATAAGTTTCTTTAAGAATACGAAAACAGTGCTCTTGCAGTAAATCCTCAAGATTCCGTTTCGCAAAATCTCTGTAATACTTGCTCTCGTAAAGTGATGTGAATGACACGTGCAGCCGTCTATGCAATTTGGTCTTTGGAATGTGATAGTCAACAACGATTATTTTCCTGCTAACTCTTCTCATTTCGTCCAGCACACGATGTCTTACCTCATAGGGCATATCACGTAGTGCAAAAGAGATACATGCGTAATCGAAATAATCGTTTTCAAATGGCATTTTCGTAGCATCTGCTACCACAAACCGCACATTTTCATATTTGTTCTTCTTCTCTGCTATTCTCAACATCTCTCTCGATAGGTCAAGCCCAACGACTTCATAACCTCTTTTCGCAAACGCAAAAGCCTGTGTCCCGGTTCCAGAGCAGACGTCCAGAATTTTTATTTTGGCTTTTGAGTCAATCATGTCTGCAACCTTGTTCCATATACCGGTTAAAGGCAAAGCAATAAAGTTATAGACCGATGCCCATTTTCCAAAGAATCCTCGTATGTATCGGTAGTAATTCTCGTCCATTTTACTTTACTGCTTTAATTTCAATCTCTCTTTAAAAACCTGAATACTTCACCCCTTTGCTCAATCAGCGTGAACAAATTTTCCCGTGCAAAGACATTCATAAATTCTTTCGGGTCGAGATGTTCAGCGGTAGCAAAGAGAATTCCACCCGATTTCAATACCCGGTGCAACTCCTCCAACAATTTCTCCCGGTCACTTATCATCTAGAGCACGTTGTATAATAAAACAACATCTACGCTCTCGTCTGGCAATCCGGTATCTCTGTCAGAGAGAATCGTTTTGATGTTCGAAAATCTTTTCTTTTTAATCTCTTTCTCAACTGCCCTTATAGCCAGAGGATGAATATCCAGAGCATAAACGACGCCATCATCTCCAACCATTTTCGCCGCCGGGATACTGAAGCTTCCTATTCCGCAACTGTAATCCAGAACAGTTTGTCCTTTCTTGAGCCCCAGCTCACGTAAGGTTCTTTCGGGCTTTTTAGATATGCTGCGTAGGGTTAATATCGTCTTCATTATCGCAAACCCGACACCAGGCATCATCAGCTTATCCGTTCCGCGTTTGAATATCAAGCCCCGGAACATCAAAATAGCCACGATGAATTGAGCAGCAGCAATGCCATCAAATACCATAAATATTGCCATTTTGTCCGTCAGAAACACTGTTAGCCCTAAATGATAAATCATAATGATGGGCGTAAGTGGAATGATAATTAGAGGTATCAGAGCAGCCAGCCAGTGCCACAACGGCTTATCCGCTCCACTATACTCTTTGAGTGCGAGAATTCCGATGCTGATTGTTAAAGCACCTGCAATTAATCCATATATCACTCCACGCAGGTAAACAAGACCGTTGATATAGCAAATTACTTTGAATATGGGGTAGAACAAACCCAGTGAGATATAGAAGGCATACTTTTTAATTATTCTCATTTTGTTTTATTTTCGTATATAAAGTATAACTGCATTCTCTTTAAGACACAGATTTACACCGATTTCTTCTTCTGTTGGACTAAGCTATTTTTGACGGCATTGATCTTTTCACCGTATTTTTTGGTAAAACTTTTTGCTTGCAAAAAGGTTTGTGTTAATCTGCGTCAACAATTTAAGTTTTCTTGATATGCGCTTGAGAATATTTCGGAGGAGTGCTCCACCACATCATCACTGCGGAATGCTTCTCTTTACGCAGACCCTTCTCCAAGACGTATTGCTCGATGATTCCCTTCACGTGCGCATCAACCTCCACGTACTTACCGATAAAACTCGCTATGTACCTTACTTCCTGCTCGAAGTTCCGCTCTACGCTGTAATTCGGCATTCGCACATTCACCGACCTTCCCCATTGACGCAGGATTAAGTAAACGAAGTAATCGGCATCGGGGTCAAATTGACCAGTATAATCCTCCCCGGTTATTTTTGTCCACATTTCCGTTACTATATTATCTCTTCCCGCAGGTTGTATCACCGCGCAATATCTCCGTGAAGCTTTTTCCATCTTCTTCAAATGCTTCTCAAGGTCTTTTACTTGCCACAAGAAATGAGAACACACGGCTAAATCGAATCTGTCTTTGATTTCAGGATCGCTAACGTCCAACCAGTTTTTAGTCATTATTTCAACGTTCTCAACCTGGCTTTCCTTCAGGTTCCTCCTCAGATATTCCACTGCCAGTTCGGAAGATTCAACACACACTATCCTCTTCACCTTCTCGGCTAACGGTACGGTCAGCGTTCCCGGACCCGCGCCTATTTCCAGAACTTCAAAGTTCTTATTTAGTATCTCGCTCAACGCCTCTACTGCTGTCCTGCCATATTCGTAATCGTTGTATTTCGCCACCTCGGAATAGTCCGCAGCGAATTTAGCTCGGAATTCCTGGTCGTAGCCTATTTTCAAGGGCTTCATTCTCTGCTTCTGCATCTCTTCCCAGACTTCTCGCCAATTCAATTCTTTCATCCTACTATTAAATTTTCTATCGGACATACAAAACTTTATACCCTCCTCCCGCTTAAATACCCGATTCCCCAGATATTAGCGAGCCTGCCGAGATTGACACCCGCTTCCTTAAAACCCACAAACTTCGCGTTTTCAATACCCATCTGCTGCACCTTTTCGAGTAGTTCGGGCATGTTCTTCACTTTATATGCTTTCAAGAAAGAACCGCTAAAAGGGTCGCATATCACGAACACGCCATCAGGTGCGAGTACCCGAATAACTTCTTTGAGGAGGACTATTCGGTCAGGCACTTTAATCTCGTGAAAGGCAAATGAACTTACTACTAATTGAAATTCTCCATCCTCGAACGGCAGGTCAAGCGCACTATCAGTTTGGAATGTGCATCTGTTACTCACACCTTCTAATCTAGCATTTCTCTCCGCACCTGCTTTCGTCATCCCAAATAGTTTCCAGCCTTTCGTCCACGTATCCACGCCAATTACCTGCGATTCTGGAAACCGCTTAGCTATTTCGATTGCCACCCGACCAAGTCCTGTTCCAATATCCAGCACTTTACCATTGCCAGCCCAGACGTTTCTTAACAGGTCCAAGAAATTATCCTTTACGAGTTCTATCTTCTCAGGATCATTCACCCAGCCCATCGAAAGATGCCAGAACGCACCTGAGGAGAGTAAGATCACTCCTAAAACCCCGCATAAAATAGAACTCCCGGTGGTTGTGAAAACAATTGCAATTGCAAGTGCTATGCTTACAATTCCACCCGCGATTAAAGCCATGATGAAGTATTTCATCAGACGGTATCCATAATATGGCTCTACAAGTTTTTCTTTCATGTTTCTCTTTAAGACACGGATTTACACTGATTTACGCGGATTTATTTAGGGTGAAGAACAAAGTTGATTTTCATCATTAAGCCCTTTCAGGGCTTGTGGGACGTGGGCGGAGCCCACGAGCGTTAATCTGCGTCAACAATTTAGGTTTTCTTTTTCCTCTTTTCTTTTTGCTTTTCAATAGACAAACGGTATCACCTTTTTAGTAGTCCTCTCACAATATTCCTCCCATTCCTTACTGAATTCTTGGTGCAGCATCTTTTCTTCTTTTGTGATACGAATCAACATTAAGAAGCTCATTATAGCTGCCAATACTAAAGCAGGAATGGAAACAAAAACCAAAGCAAGCCCAAACACCCAGAAAATAATCCCGCTGTATCTCGGATGTCTCATATAGCTGTAGGGACCGTCAGTAACCAATTTATGCTCTTCTTGAATTGTAACATACGCACTGAATTGTTCGCCTAAGTGTAGCGGACCCCAGACCATAAAAAGATACCCAATAAGAAAGACAATCAGCCCGGAATAACGCAGGACGTCTCCGCCACCCATCACAAAGAGATTATGGCTTTCTGAGTAAGGGGCAACGAACACTATCAGGAATCCAATCAAGCTTGGAAGCATCACACCAGTCAATTTTTCCTTTGGGTCCACCTTTTCGCCCTTCTTATTGAATTCTACTCCAAACCTGTTTTTGAATAGCATGGTCAACGTGTTCACGGTAATCGTAACGGCAAACAGTATTGTCCTTGCAGGATGTGAGAAGAAGCCGTGAATATCGTTAATTCCCCAGCCAAATAGAATTAATAGTGCATAAACCACACCAAAGATGATTGCAGGCATTATTTTCTTAAACATTTCTGTTTCCCCCTTTCAACTTCCTTGCCGCAAGAATAAGGCATCTATATTGTCTCGCCTCCTCTGCTGGTCTTACAGTAAAGTCACCAAAACCGGATGATTCCAGAGCACTCTTTAGTTCATCCTCTGAGAGATGGTGTGTCGGATAGCCCATTAACCTTGTCATCAGCTCTACCATTGTACCGGACACAGGTCCGCATTCATCTTCATCCATTGAGAGGTGGTTAGAGACAAAAACTCCGCCGGGAACCATTGCTTTGTTGATTCTCTTGAGGATGTCTTTTAAATGCCCTTTCCATCCGTATATAACGTGAGATGCAAAAACCAAGTCGTAGCCCTCACCAATCGAAACATCTGTTTTAATGTCAGCACCGATTGTATCTATTCGTTCTGCATAGCCCATTTCCGAAATGAGTTCTTTTGCCAATTCAGCAACTTTTGGCAGGTCAAGGATTGTCCCCCTCAATTGTGGATTTTTGTCAAGCAGTGCCATTGTATAAAAGCCATGACTGCCGCCCAGATCGCACATATTTTTCACATTTGGAAATTCGGGTAATGTTGTAATAAACTCAGTTACATCCTGAATTGAGCCGCCCATTGTTCCCTGTCCCCCGACTTTCATAGCCTCAATATTAGCCCACATCTCGGTATCAAACTTGGGTGGTCCGTTTTTTAATATCTCTGGCATCTTGCTCATGACCTGACCAATTAATGGGAGAACATGGCAATCGTTGCTCCTTGATACGCAGGAGAGGACTTCACCAAGAAATCTGCAGATAACGGTGTCAATGAATAATCGGCTCCGTTTTTCTCCAGTAGCTTCAGTGTCACGAGGATATTGGCAAAAGCCTCGGTGAGGTTCTCAATCGTGCCAAGTCTGACTGAAAGAGTGGGGGCATCCATTGGCTCTTCGGCAAGCGCATCGAATAGTCCAAGCTCCATTGCTGTGCTTATTACGTTAGGTGCATATCCTTGGTAAAGAATCTCATCCAGAGGTCTAAAGCTTGCTTTGAGCTGTGGGATGTTCATTTTTCTGCCCACCTTTTAGCAACGGCATACAATAATGCCATTCTATCTTCCGGATGTTTTATCCTTTCCTTTTTTACAACAGTAAAACCGGATTTAGTTATAAAATCCGCAAATTCATCCAAATTTAACTTATGAAAAACTGGAAGTTGCCCAATTAGTGTAGAAATTGTTAATGCAATTTTAAATTTGAAAGATTCTCCAACTCCAACGATTATAGCAATAAACAGACCTCCCGGTTTTAATACTCGTTTTATCTCGGATAAAACATTTTCCGGATATTTCATATTATGGAGAGCGTTGTTACAAATAACTGTATCAAATATGTCGTTATCAAAAGGAAGTTTATAAGCGTCTTCTACTGAGAATTCTACATTCTTAATTTCCTTTTCCATCATCTTTTTCTCAGCCTCTTCTATCATCGGCTGCGATATATCCACGGCGTAAACCTGAGCAGCTTGCTCAGCTACCTTTAGTGCAACCAAACCTGAGCCAGTGGCAACATCCAGAACGATGTCTCCACTATTAACATCCTCAGATATTTTATCCAGTAGAGACGGGTAGATTTTCCAGTACTTCTCTATAAAAGGCTCATATCTGGGCGTAAGTTTATCCCAGTATTTTCTCTCTTTCTCAATTCTTATATTATCTTGCATTGTTTTTTCCAGCTCTATTCTTTCCTCCCGATGTCGAGGTCTGCCGCACCCCACGGTAAATTCAGCGTGCGACTACGTACGGACTTGAATCCAACCCGAAGCATGGAATCGGCGATTTCACCCTGGTCGAAACACATGTCCTGACCCATCAGCGCGAAGGACATCATGGACAACACGACGAAGCCAGTCTTCGTCCGCTCGTGTGTCAGACCCTCGCAGAAGCTGATGAACACGCCCCCGGGATTTAGCGCATCGTAAATCTTCTTTATAAGCGAGTCAAGGTCGTGCCTGGCAAAGTTAAGCGCGTTGCTCGTCCAGATCAGGTCGTATCCCTCTCCAATTGAATCACAGTTATAATCCCCTGCCAGCACGTCCATCCGCTCTTCCATCTCATATTCCTTGATGAAGGTCTTAGCCACTTTGATTATTGCCGGGCGGTCGAAGATGATACCTTTCATGCTCGGATGCGATGTCACGATGGAAATTCCGACAAGCCCCGGACCGCCTCCCAGGTCCAGCATCTTCTTGAATGACGGGAACTCTGGCAGTTCCGAGACGAGTTCAACCGCCTGCTGCGCCACGCCAGCCCGCTCGTAGTTTGCCATGGAGACTGTAAACTGTGCCCACATTTCCTCGGAGCCCATATCCATTTCCGGTGAGGGCGGAGGAGGTCCTTCTTTGACAAGCTTGGGCAAGTAGTTGAGGGCAGGGTCCCACATCTGCGACTGGAAGGCGAACATCTGTCCCAGAAATGTTGGACTGCCTTCCACCAGAAAAGCTTGTGCAACGGCGGTGTTCTGATACAAACCATTCTGTTTCGCTATCAAATCGCTCGCTGCCAGACCGTCTAAGAACAGCCTTGTGTTCACAGGATGGGCATCAATACCTTTCGCCACTGCTTCTGCTGACTTAGGTTCGCTCAACTGATTGAACACCTTCAGTTCAATGCCCGTCAACATCAGCTTCGATTTAATCGGAGCAACGAGCATCCTATACAGCCCCTCAAAACCGACATTTACTTCTGGTAGCTTTTTCATTGATGTTTTTTCCTTTTGCCTATGATAAATTCACCCGGGAACGCCCTCAGCGACACTTCGATTATTCTCGGCGAACTTTACCAATTCGTTTCTGAGCGCGCTCAAACCAGAACTGCGAAGGAAACAGCAGGGCTTGTCCCGCAACTTGCACACCTTTTTAACCAATTGGCAAGCGTTGTGACTGTTTATATCCACGGGGCAGAATACCACGTCGTTTCCGTCAATGAGACTTGCTATCGCGCTTTTGCCGCGCTCGCAATGCCCGCAGTGGTAACAGAATTGGCAGCCAAATGATTCCGCCAGATCCTTGTAAGACGACTCAAGCGACTCCACACCGCCAACGTACGCTACCCGCATACCTTCGAGCTGAGATTCTTCCTGATGATCCCCGTTATCGAAACTGTCACGGTTACGGCTACAAGCAGAAGCTGCGAACTTGTCCTCCACGCTGGACGTGGACAGTTTGACTAATTCAGTATTCTCTTTATTCAGTCTTTTCAGTTCTTCTCGCAAAAACGCAAGTTCCTTTTTCCTGCCTTCAATATCTTCGTAAGCCGCTTCTCCACCGGTTCCCTCTATCATTCTCTTCAATCGCTCATTCAACCGTCTCTGCTCTTCCAATTCGCGAGCAAACCTACTTTTAGCCTCTTTTATCGTTTCACGCTCGGAAATCAAATCGTCCCTCTTCTGTTCCAACCTCACACATCTGCGTTGAAGCTTTTCATTCGATTCTAAAGCTTCTCTTAACTCGTCCATCACCGCTTCCACGTTTCCGTCGGGCGATTTACGGGAAAGTGCATCGTAAACTCGCAACGCCTGATGCTCCTTCATGTGTACGGCAGCGAATATCCTCGTCTCGATCTCTTTATCGTAACTCCCATTACGTGCTGCGAACCAGATAAGAGCAGCGATCGGGACGTCTCTCAGGGTGGTTTCTGCCCCGTCGTTGCCTTCGATGAACGCACCTATTTTCTGTGGGTCTAAAATTCCCGCTCTTTTCTTATACGTTGCAAATTGACTATCCAGCAGCTTTTCCACGCGCTTGGCGTATTGATTCTGCGTCCTGCACAGCTCAGCAAGCTGCTGGTGCATTTCAAACGCTGCTAAGAGCTGATTCCCATGGCTGAGCTTTAAATCCTTAAAAATCCTACTCAGAGCCTTTTCGTCGAAACTCAATCCCAGGAGTCTACAAATGGTGAAAGGCTGAAACTCCCAGATCCTTCTCTTACCATTTCCGCGTCCATTCCCATTTTTCCTTCCTTTTTCTTCTGCCATTCTTTATCACTCTACCTCCGTTTGTGTTACGTACGGTACGGCTACGAAGCCCGATAAAGCGAATACCCGTCAATAAACCACGAGCCAAACTCTCGTTTTATCGCTTCAAACCGTTCGTCTATTCCTGCTTCTTCCATTTCAGACTTAGACAAGGACACATTCTGAAGTAGCCGCATCAGCTCCTTCGTCAATCGCGTTAGTTCTATCTCGTCCATCCATAATCCCCCATCTTGTTTAGGCTGCCCTAACTATTCGTAATATTGTTGTTAGGCACATAAATAAGCCGCCCTAAAAAGGTTCGATTTTGCTAAAAGAACCTAAACAAGTTCGGGTTTAGCGGAAAATCCTATGCTCTTTTGCTTCTCGCTTCTTCGCTTCACAGGGATGCACCCCCGTCTCACAGAATATCTCAAAGTGTTCCAGCCACTGCGGGTAATCCGGCGCGGACTGGACGAACTGCACTAAGCTTTTCAACTGCCCTATCGTCTCCGGCTCCACTTCGTGCTCGATGATGCACGCGTCTTTATTCGCTATCTTCTTCGGCACATTTATTATCTCCAAAAACGTTCTTATCGTCTCGTGGCGGTCTTTAACGACACGTGCTACATCTCGCCCTTTTGGGGTTAATTTCACTCCCTCGTATTTCCGGTATTCGACAAGACCCATGTCGTTCAGTCTCTTCAACATCTCCACAACGCTGGGAGGTTTTATACCCAAAGCCAATGCAATATCCTTCGTCCTCGTGTGCCCCCTCCGTTCCGCGATGTTCAGAATCGCCTCGAGATAGTCCTCCACTTTTCTGCTTAGCATACTACAACATTATTAGGGAGCCCTATATTTAAATGATTTCGTATTTTAATTTCGCTATCCTCTACTTTACTATACTTATACTGCCGTACCAATGTTAGCCATATAGTTTGGAATAGTTGAGGAGGTATTTATGCAGATGAATGAGAAGACGATATGTTTCGACCTCGAAGGGCCGTTATCGCCGCAAGATAACGCTTACGAAGTGATGAAGCTCATGGGAGAAGAAGGCGCAGCTATTTTCGAGGTTATCAGCCGGTATGATGACCTTATCTCGCTTGAGGGACGAGAAGGCTACGAGCCTGGAGATACGCTTGCCTTAATCGTGCCCTTCTTTCTGTTGCATGATATAACCGAAGACGATATAAGGGCGGTTTCAGCGCGTGCAAAGATAGTAGAAGGTGCCGAATACCTGTTTAAGAAGTTACAGGCTGAAAATTGGGATATTTATATTATATCCACGAGTTACGAGCAGCACGCTCACAATATTGGTCGCCGACTGGGCGTCCCGGAGGATCATATCAGGTGCACAAAGCTGGATTTGACCAAAAGGAAGCAGAGGTTACAAGAATCTGTCTTTCCCGTATTAGAAAACGCGCAAGAGGAGATACTCATGCTTTATTCAGACCTTGATAGTGACAGCACGGATCGCATAGTGAATCGTCTGGATGAACTCTTTTTCCAGCAGCTTCCTGAGTTGGGCGTTGACGTCTTTTCGACACGGGTGATTGGTGGTGAAAGAAAAGCAGAAGCAATACGAGAGATCGCACACGAAAAGGGGATTGCGTTACGAGACGTCATTGCGGTTGGCGACAGCATTACGGATTATAAGATGCTGAACGAGGTCGCAACGCACGATGGCGTAGCGGTCGTTTTTAATGGTAACGAGTATGCAGTTCCGTACGCCAACGTAGGGCTGGCATCGGGGGATATTCGGTTTCTTTATTTAGTATGCGAAGCGTTTGAGCGAGGCGGGAAAGATGCGGCAATGGACCGGGTGACGAAATGGGAGAATAACCGGGGGGAGTTTGAAGAGAACCCCGTGAATATCCCTGATAGCGCTATTACGGCGGACATAAAGGATTTTGTAACGACCAAAAAGGGAGAGACGCCGTTTCCTTATTTCCATAATCTCGAACGCGCGGACGAAAGAACGAAAGAAGAGATAATAACAATACATAAGCAAGTCAGAATGTTGGTGCGAGAAGACGCGGGTAAGCTGGGATAAAATCGCATGGCTGCGTTCCAACGTAAAAAAGACAGCTAAAAGCCCTATTTTGTGTTTAGTGCTTAGAACTTGACTTTTGATGCGCTATTTACACCACTAAGGGTATATAAAGTGGCAGGGATTATTATCGTATTATGCAAGAAGAAGGAGAGACGGTAGAGATAGAAGGGAAGACTGCCGAGGATTTGCTGCTTGTCGGGGAGGAATATCTTGCGGAAGGGAGATTTGAGGATGCAATAAATGTTTACAAAGAGATCGTAAAGAAAGAGCCGAGGCTACCTACAACGGCTAAGGCTTGTAATGATTGTGGCGTTGCGTACGCGAGCTTAGAGCAGTACGAGATGGCAATAGGGTTTTTTAATGCCGCACTGAATCTCAAGCAGTATCTCATGGACGAGGGGATTTCGACTTATTACAATCTTGGGCAGGTTTACAAGATCGCGGGAGATGATGAGAAAGCAAAGGAGTGTTTCAAGCGTGGGGATACGTTAAAGCAGGAACATAAACGCCGTGATGAAGAGGCAAGACGCACATTCTCATCGTTTAGTGAGTGACGCTTCAGCTCTGATCTGACCGAACTAAAAATCACAATTTCGCAATTTTGATTTCTTGTTGTATATAAATATAACTGCCACAATTCTCTTTAAGACACAGATTAACACACAACTTTTTTACCTTCGGTAAAAACCTTGACTAAAATATTCCTGATGTTTTTCTTTTAGCACAGGTTTTCTTTTTGACATTGCCGAAGGCAATGGAATGGCTTCGCCGTTCAAAAAAAGAAAAAGTGTTGTGTCAACGATTTAGGTTTTCTCGCTTACGCAATACGAAAACTTTTTTATTGACGTAGCGATATTAAAGAAGGATATAGGTGAAGAAAATGGAGAAAATAACCGTAAGTTTGATAAAAGCGGATGTAGGCGGATTTCCTGGGCATTCGACCGTTCACCCGGACTTGAAGGAGAAAGCGACGGAGTGGATGGAAAAGGCGAAAAAAGATGGGTTGCTCGTGGACTACCATGTTTTAAATGCGGGTGATGATTTAGAGCTGCTGATGAGCCATCGTAAAGGCGTTGATTCTGAGGAGATACACGGATTGGCGTGGGAAACGTTTGAAGCGGCAACCGAAGTGGCGAAAGAACTCAAGTTGCACGGTGCGGGTCAGGATTTGCTCGTGGATGCGTTCAGCGGGAACATAAGGGGTATGGGACCGGGAATAGCGGAGATGGAATTTACGGAACGCGGGTCAGAGCCGTTAGTGGCGTTTATGATGGATAAGACAGAGCCGGGCGCGTTTAATTTCCCGATATACAAGATATTTGCAGACCCGTTCAATACCGCGGGACTTGTCGTAGATCCGACGATGCACGACGGATACGTGTTTGAAGTTTGGGACATAAAAGAGAAGAAGAAAGTGTTTTTAAAGTGCCCGGAAGAGATGTACGCGCTGCTCGCTCTGATCGGGGCGAAGAGCAAGTACGTAATAAAGCGGGTGTTTCCGAAGGATACGAGTCCACTGCCGAAGGAGGAGCCGGTGGCAGTGATAAGTACGGAGAAGTTGTTCTTCACCGCGGGTAAGTACGTGGGCAAGGACGACCCCGTGGCTTTGGTGCGATCGCAATCGGGCTTGCCAGCGTTGGGCGAGGTTATAGAGCCTTTTGCGCTGCCTTATCTCGTCAGCGGCTGGATGCGCGGCTCGCATAACGGCCCGATAATGCCCGTTCCTTTTAGATATTCGCAATGCACACGGTTCGACGGCCCGCCGAGAGTGATCGCGGCTGGATTCCAGATAAGTCATGGCAGATTGGTGGGGACTGCGGATTTGTTCGACGATCCCGCTTACGATCTTGCGAGGAAGAAGGCAGGGGAGATCGCGGATTACATGAGAGCGCACGGACCTTTCGAGCCGCATAGACTGCCCGTAGAGGAGATGGAATACACAACATTGCCGAATGTGTTAAAGAAGCTTGAAGGACGGTTTGAGAAGACCGAGTAGAACCTTTCTAAAGAAAGGTTACGCAGTTGTTGAGGTGTACAAACAATCTAAATCACCGATTAAGGGATGTTGGGTCAGATGATAAAACGTATTGGCGTGTTAACCAGTGGTGGCGATGCCCCGGGAATGAATGCGGCGATTCGCAGTGTGGTACGGTACGGAGTGCATCATAAATTAGAGGTAATCGGGATATTTCGCGGCTATGCGGGTTTGATAAACGGAGATTTGAAACCTTTAGACCACCGTTCGGTTTCCGGGATCATAAACAGAGGGGGGACGATCTTAGAGACCGCCCGCTGCGATGAGTTTTTAACTGAATCGGGACAGCTTAAGGCGGTAGAGGTATTAAAGCGGAATAAAATTGACGCTTTAGTGGTCATCGGAGGCGATGGTACTTATCGTGGTGCGATTCAGCTCTGGGATAAGTGGCATATCCCCTGTGTCGGTGTACCAGCAACGATTGACAACGACCTTAATGGCACTGACATTACCATTGGTGCGGATACTGCGATAAATACTGCCTTAGAGGCAATTGATAAGATTCGGGATACCGCTACGAGTATGAAGCGGATTTTTGTGGTTGAAGTAATGGGGCGGGATAGCGGATTTATTGCTGTTAACGTCGCTTTAGCTGGAGGGGCTGAGGAGGTGTTGATTCCGGAATCAAGCTACGATGTGGGAGAGATGTGTCAGGATATTGTCGAGGGAAATCGAAAAGGTAAGAATAGCTGGATTATTGTCGTTGCCGAGGGAGCTGCGAAGGCAGACAAGGTTGCGGAGAAGATTACCGAGATGACGGGGTTAGAGACAAGAGTAACTGTATTGGGACACATCCAGAGAGGAGGCGCTCCTACGGCTCGGGATCGTATATTGGCTACCCGGTTGGGTGCAACGGCGGTAAATTTAATTTTGAATAATGAGTTTGGAAAGGCGGTGGGAGTGCAGGATGGCAGGATAAATGCAGTGGATTTACATCGCGCGGTCGAGGAAAAGGAGACGGTGGTAGATCCTTTTTATCGCCTGATAAGGATTTTAACTTGAACTTAATCGGTTACAATGAACGAAGAAGGAACTGACGTTGACGAATTGGTATCGGAATTGGTATTAAACGATGCCTTAGCCTTAGAAGTGAAATCAGAGATATTCAATAAGATTTTACAACGGGCAGAAGAAAGAGGTATTTCTCTCGCTTCTATTCATCCTTTTTACCGTGCACGGGGCAGAGGCGAATTTGGCGGGTTCACGGTGCCCGCAATAAATTTGAGGACGCTTACGTACGATTTAGCGAGAGTGATTTTTCGGGTTGCCAAACGGAACCACGCAGGGGCATTTATATTCGAGATTGCACGGAGTGAAATCGGCTATACCGCACAGCGTCCTATCGAATATGCCGGAGTTTGCTTAGCTGCGGCTATAAAGGAGGAGTGGCACGGTGCAGTATTTATTCAAGGGGATCACTTCCAGGTTAACGCGACGAAATATCTTCAGAACCCTCAGGAAGAGGTAGAGCTTTTAAACAGTCTTATTCGTGAGGCTTTGGCTGCCGGGTTTTATAATATTGACATTGATAGCTCAACCTTAGTGGATTTGAGTAAGCGGGGAATTAAAGAGCAGCAAAGGCTAAATTTTAGCGTTTGTGCAGCATTTACCAGGTTCATCCGGGCGCATCAACCGAAAGGAGTAGAGGTTTCTATCGGTGGCGAAATAGGTGAAATAGGCAGGAAGAACAGTACAGCCGAAGAATTAGAGGCGTTTATGGTAGGCTACCAGGAAGAATTGGGCTCGTCCTTAGAGGGAATAAGTAAAATAAGCGTGCAGACCGGGACTTCACACGGCGGGGTGGTCTTACCGGATGGCAGTATTGCCAGAGTAAAGCTGGACTTTGACACTTTGAAGACTCTTTCGCGGTTAGCCCGTGAGAAATTCGCGTTAGCAGGCGCGGTGCAGCACGGAGCTTCCACGTTGCCAGAAGCGGCATTCCATAAGTTTCCGGAAGTGGAAACGGCAGAGATACACTTAGCTACTCAGTTCCAAAATATGGTTTACGAAAGCGAGTATTTCCCTGACGAGTTGAGGAAGAGGATGTATGCGTGGCTAAAAGAGAATCACCGCACTGAATGGGAAGAGGGAGAGACGGAAGAGCAGTTCATTTATAAGACACGCAAAAGAGCTTTAGGTCAGTTTAAAAATGAGATTATGGGGCTCAAGCCGGAGATAAGAGCGGCGATTGCGGCTGAGGTGGAGGGTAAAATTGCGTTTCTTTTTAGGGAGTTGAATTTAGCAAATACGCTGCCTTTAATTGATCGGTACGTAAGCAGGTAAAGAACAAGAAAATAAATTATTTATAGACACAGATTGACACAGATGATAAAAATCAACACGGTTAAACTAAAATAAATCCGCGTAAATCAGTGTTAATCTGCGTCTTAAAGAGAAGGAAGTTATACTTCATATACAACGAGAAAATGGAAATCGAGGACACCTACTGCGAGGCATTTGATGGTTTATTCACAAGGATATGTGTAACCGGGAGTGATGAGAAGAGATTGAAACAGGCGGCTTACAACGCTACGGCACTGCCCTGCACGGTCTTTGGCGAATCCGAAGGGGGAATAGAGAAGTGGTTGAATGAGCACGAAACGCCAGACGGGAGGAAAGGGGCTGTAATTCAAATCTGGGTGAATTACGGTGAGGACGCTCCTGAAAAGCTGGAATACGAAGCATCGAAACGAATACGGCAGGGGATACTGGTTGTGCCCACGACTTCGGTCTTCAACGCGATTGATTCGCCTGATGACAAGATTGACGTTGTGGACAGGATAGGGCATTGCGGCGATGGCTACGAGACAATTGAGCAGCGGTTCGGACGTGAAGTGGTCGTGGTGCCGATAATGATGGGCGAATTTCTCGTGGAACACTATTTGGGTTACCAGAAGGGCGTGATGGGTGGAAACGTCTGGTTCTTCTGCAAAAGTATAGAAGCATCATTAGAAGCGGGAGAGATGGCGCTCGCAGCAATAAACAGCGTAGAAGGTGCGATTACTCCTTTTGATATTTGCTCTGCGGGCTCCAAGCCGGAAACGAACTATCCTGAGATCGGTCCTACGACGAACCACCCGTATTGCCCGACGTTAAGGCAGAAACTAAGTGGGTCGAATGTTCCAGACGGTGTACAGAGCATTCCGGAAATCGTTATTAATGGGGTGTCGCTCGACTCGGTAAAAGAGGCGATGAAAGCAGCGATAGAGAGTGTGCGTGGGGTTGATGGCGTGGTAAGAATCTCAGCAGGTAATTACGGCGGTAAATTGGGGAGCTATAAGATATTTTTGAAGGAGTTGTCACAGAAGAACTAAACGAGGTAAAATAAAAAAGTGCGGAGATTCGTTAAATGAATTGATGAAAGGCAAATGACAATGAAAAAGCCAAATACTACCAAATCCTAAAGGATATAAAGATACCAAAAGATATATCTGTATACAACAAGAATAGACTATAATTGGCGAAAGAGATGAAAAAAGTACCCACAGAAGAGGAGATGCTTGAAGCGATAAAGAAAAACCCAAAAATCATGGAGATTTGGGGTGCGTTGAAAGACATCATTCCAGAGGCAGTGGTTGATGTGAAGGAGCGGAGAAAGCGACATGAAAGTCTTGGTCATAGCAGAGACTAATTGGATTGAGGATATTGCATTGGCGCAAGATCTAAGATCCGCATACTTACTCGAACTAAGGGATAAAGGGGAGATTGATATCGCAATTCCTGCCTATTCCTTGCATGAGGCAGATGGGTCGTTGGATAGAAAAATTACAAAGCGGATTGAAAAGATTGATAACTTCTTACATTTTCTTAGCAAGGTTGCACAAAGTAAACCTCATGAGAATCTTTGCAGCATCGTAAAGGACGGGTTAAAGGAGCTCAAATCTAAAAGTTTAGAGGAACGGGAGGCGATCAAGCGGGTTTTAAATAAAATCAAAATGAGCATTGATGTAATCCCTTACACGATGACCGTAGCTCTTAACGCTGATTTGAGGTCGGAATCATCCATAGCGCCATTTAAAGAGGCTGATTGCAGAATTTATGAATCTGTTTTGGAATATATTCGAGATAAAGGGTACGACTACGATTTAAAGGTCTTTTATACTGCAGATAGAGAAGATTTTGACAATGAGATGATCTATGCAGAATTGGAAGAAATAGATGTGAAATTGTATTTCGATGCAGGAGAGGTTGTTGAGCGTGTTTATGAAGTGGTGGGGTAGGAATGTTAGATAAGTCTAAATATAGTTTCTTATATCAAAAGTTCTTCATACTCTAAACTTTGCTTTTGCTTTAACATACGCATCACTTTTTTTCAATGCTGTTCTTAACATACAATAGTTGTTGATAAAAATAGCAAGGATAAAGATGACGTGCTATAAGATTGCGGTTATTCGCGGCGATGGGATAGGGCCGGAGATAATGCAGGAAGGGTTGAAAGTGCTTGATGCCGTTTCGGAACGTGAGAGCTTTGAACTTGACTGGATTGAATATCCGCATGGTGCAGAGCATTACTTGCAGACCGGCGAGTTAATGGGTGAAGATACGTTAAAAGAATTGGACCGGTGCGCTGCGATCTATTTTGGGAGCATTGGCGATCCGAGGGTAGAACCAGGTGTTTTAGAGCAGGGGATCTTACTCGCGCTCAGGTTCTATTTTGATCAGTACGTGAATCTGCGACCCGTGAAGCTTCTGGAGGGTGTTCAGACGCCATTGGCGGGAAAGCGACCGGAGGACATTGACATTAGCGTGGTGCGGGAGAACACCGAGGATTTCTACATTGGCATTGGTGGTCGTGCGAAAGGGAACGTAAAAAAGAGCGAGAAGTTGGAGATCGTACGGAACCTCTATCAGATCAAGTTCGATCTGGACGTTGAGACCGATGCGGACGAGCTTGCGTATCAAATTGGTGTCGTAACGAGAGAGGGCTGCGAGCGAGTGATGAGGTTTGCATTTGAGCTTGCGCGTGCGAATGGAAAGACGAAAGTGACGAGCGTGGACAAGGCGAACGTGTTAACGCACAGCTACGGGTTCTGGCGTGAGGTGTTCAACGGCGTGGCAAAGGACTATCCTGAGATCGAGACGGAGTTTAATTTCGTGGATGCGATCTGCATGTGGTTCGTGAAGAATCCCGAATGGTATCAGGTCGTCGTGGCGCCGAACATGTTTGGCGACATTATTACGGACCTCGGTGCGATGATCCAGGGTGGATTGGGTCTTGCACCGGGCGGGAACATCAATCCCGAGGGCGTGTCCATGTTCGAGCCGATTCACGGCTCCGCACCGAAATACAAAGGCAAAGGTATTTCAAATCCGATTGCAACGATTTGGGCGGGTGCGATGCTTCTGGAAAATATCGGTGAGAAGCAAGCGTCGGAAAGCGTTTTACGTGCGATTGAATCGGTTTTGAAGGCGGGCAAAGTGCGTACCTACGACCTTGGCGGTACTTCAAAGATGAGCGAGGTTGGCGATGCGATTGTGAATACAATAAATAGCGAGAGCATTTAGGTAGTTTAATAAAGAGGTGAGTATGTCCTCCAGAAAGGATGATGCCATGACTAATTGACATGGGTGGGAGCGAGTAGGGGAGGGTTCGCCGATTTTTTTATTTTTTGCTACTTTCCACACATTCACCCGAATTGCAGTTCGTCTTTACAGCAAGTTATTTGAAGACTCTGCGTAGTTTTTAAAATCTACTTCTGTTGTTCAAAAAGGAGTGTTTCGGCGATTGCTTCGAGTTTGCTGAGTTCTCGTTTCCGGAACCCGATGAACAGACCATTTAATTTACCGCCGACGCACGTTTTTGTCTTCTCGCCCTGTGGTAACACGGTATTGAGTAAGGGATAACTGACTTTCACCGTATCCCCTTTTTCCGTTCTTATTAGTATTCCGTCCTCAATGCCCACGATCCAGATGAAGGTTCTTACCTTAGGCGGGATCAGGTCGAAAAGAGAAGGATGCTCGATGTCGAGATGCGTTACGGTCGCCCTTGCGTAACCTTTGAGATGGACGTACATGTGTGCATTATCTAATTCCTCTTCGTTCAGGTACACGTGTGCGTCCAGAGAGAGTTTGCCTTCTGCGGGGCCGGTCATGGTCGGTAAAATATATGGGATTTGTAGGATTTATGAGTTGCGCATGAAGAGGAGAACGTCCGGATTATATATTCTATTCTGTGTTCTTTTTCTCAGATCGCAGTTCTTTGAGTTTCTGTTCGTATAATTGCTTAAATCTTTGGAAGGACTCGCGGTCTTGTTCCACTATGTTTGATTCGTACCCTCGAATTGCAGTTTTGACGAACTCTTCGTTTAAAAGAGTTAATTCTGCAAGACTGACGGCCGCAATCTCAGTCACACGTTCAAAACCTTTTTTAGTGGCGGACATTCTAACTGCTACAAGAGCCAGTGCTGCTTGCTGTGTTGCATCTTTAAGATTATTTTTCGCTGCGGCTATTCCAACAGTTTTAAGATGCATTACCACACTAAATATTGCCTCTTTTAACTCTTTTTCCACCGCAATTTCTCCAATAGCGTGAAGAGACTCTACTGCCCACTTTGTCGCGTTCACAAAACCTTTTTCTGCAGTTTTACTTCCGATTTCTCCAAGACTACTTACTGCCGTGGTAGTTAGATTTTTAATTCTTTTTACTGCAGCAGTTCTTCCAACTTCTCCAAGACTACTTACTGCTGCTGTTGCCGCTCTTTCAAGCTCTTTTTCCGCAGCAATTCTTCCAATGCCTCCAAGATTCAATGCTACCATAAGTGTTGTATATTCAAGCTCTTTTTCCGCAGCAATTCTTCCGATTAAATTAAGAAAACTTAATGCTCTGGTTGTCGCATCTTCAAATCTATTTTCTGCTGTTGATCTTCCGAATTTTCCTAAATTATTCACAACTTCTAAAGCGGCTTCTTCATCCTCCTTACTTATAGCTAATTTGCTAACTCGTTCTAAATGCGTACAAAAACGCTCGGAAATCTCTTTTTCTCCATCAGAATCAATAATTTCGATTACCCGCTCAGTCACCGCTTTCAACCCAACCCGCATCGTTGCAATGTCATATCTCATGATAGAACCGTGCACTATATCCATAATGGGCTGAATGGGGTCTTCTTTCGGTTTCAAAATGGCATCTTTGGTAATATCGGCTGTCAATCGGTTTATGATATTGACGGGATTCAAAAGATCTATAATACTGAGTATATACCGAAATAGCATCAAAAAAGAAAAAATACCGAGAAAATATGCACAGATAATGTGGATTTCAATTGGATAATTAAAAAGGGAGATTTCTCTTAGATCACCATCCCTTATTGTTTTCAAAATCAAAAGCCCATAAAATATGGAGTGCCCATACAAAGCCAAAAGTAGCCACACATCAGGATTATTTCTGAAAATGCGAATTACTCGCGGTGAATACGCAGAAGCGGAAAGTTGAACGGCAATCAAGGTCAGCGATACGACGATAGCAACGATTGCCGCCTGACTTTGAACCAGTGCACTGAGCATGTATCTGGCACTATTGGCATCAGTATGAAAAAGATTGAAATAAGCAAATAGAACAGTACCAACAAAACTAAATAATATTGCAAGAACGTTGTACTCAAAAATACGTTTAGTCCAGAGTTTTCCGTAACTTACCCACTGATCACGCGCTTTGTTCTTGATGCTTTTCAAAAACCCCTTTAAATCCTTTTTCTCATCATCCATGTGAACAACATAATATAAGGTATTACTTAAGTCTTACCATGATTTGATGCATTCTGAGAATGCTAAATCCGAACCACACCAAACATTCGATTAGTGTACACGAGTGCAAACGCCAGCACGGTAAAGATTAGCGTGCCAATTATTAACGTTTTGTTTGTCCCGATTCGCGAGCTCAGCCATACAATCGCTAACGCATACGGTATCTAGAGGGGTATGGAGAGCAGACAGGACTTCGCCGTTAATGCTACTGCGGCATCGCCCGCGGATTACCAGAGTTTTACCGCAGAGTACGCGGAATTAGAGGTTTAGTTTATTAGCGGTTCCGCTCGTTAGCTAAACCTCCAAACCGCTAACCCTCTAACCCGCTATCCCTCTATCCTCTGTGGTCTCTTTGGTCTCTGCGCTCTCGGCGGTAATAAATAAATCACTATATTTTTATACCGTGCCGTCAAGCCACAATCAACTTGACGTAATCCATTTTCCCGGTGATCTGGAACAATCTAACCAACTCCTTTATCCGCGCAGCGTCACCCTCCAAGATGAACACTTCAAGGCATTTATCTTCCCGCAAGTGGTTATGAATCTGAGTGCTTATGATGTCCTCGAATTCGTGTTTTATCTCTGTCACCACATCCTCCGCTTTCTGCGCATGAATGAGCAAGAGCACGAAATTCAACCTGCCCTCCAGCTTCTCCTTCTCTTTGCTATCCGCAATGAGCATTCTCGCCCCCGCTCTTATCACTTCTGACCGCCCGGAGAACCCCAGCTCTTTCTGTAGCTTATCTATCCCCGCTAATAGCCCATCATTTAATGATATGCTGATGATTGTCATTTCCCTTCTCCCAAATAGGTTTTAGTAACCGGTTTAAAAATACCTCCACAAAGGATAATAACAAATCATTTAAATGTTAATAATCATTAGAATTAAATTATAGTAAAATTAACAATGCATAAAACACCGAAGCCCATTAGCCAGGAGTTACTGAGGCATGCGCCTTTTACTGCCGTCGGCGCCATTACCGGAATTGTTGTCGTATTTCTGGCAGTTCAATTCCCTCAAAGTACTTCCGAACGGATTTTCTATACCCTTCATCCGATTCATGTCTTGTTGAGCGCACTCGTAACTGCGGGCATGTACCGGCTGCACAAAGGCAAAGGCGTGTCGGTAATTCTAATTGGTTATATCGGCTCTATTGGCATAGCGACGATAAGCGATTCACTCGTGCCCTATGCAGGAGAAATCTTGCTCAATCTACCCAATCCCGGACTTCATATCGGCTTTATCGAGAAGTGGTGGCTTGTAAACCCTCTTGCATTTCTCGGCATTGCAATTGCTTACTGGAGACCCACAACTAAGTTCCCGCACGCAGGACACGTATTGCTGAGCACCTGGGCATCGGCATTTCACGTAATCATGGCATTGGGCGTGACGGTAAGTTGGATCTCCCTCCTCATTATAGGGTTGTTTCTGTTCCTCGCCGTTTGGTTCCCGTGCTGCTTAAGCGACATAATCTTCCCACTTTTATTCGTGAGAGGGGACGATACCAAACGTTAAATCCACGGCTGCCTCGGATAGCTTTTAATACACATAAAAACAATAGGAATACGAATGAATAGTGGAGAGCCACATTCTGCTATATGTGAGAAAGAAGTAAAAGGAGGTGAACCGGAAAAATGAAGATCGTAGCGATAATAGTGGTGGTGGTGATTGCGCTTTTCTTCTTACTGCCCATTCTTTATGGAAGTGCGCCCCTCCCGGAAGACATGTCCGCGGGTCAAATCGGGAATTTTATCGGTGGTTTCGCACGTTACTGGATAGACGCATTAACAAGCGCGTTTTCATCCCCGTAATTGATTTAATGCACGAGTGAATGAGCAGAAGCTCAAACAGTGGTTTTATAGCTTTTTTGCCGCCTCAAACCGTTCCCTCAAAAATTCAGTCTCCAGAGAAGCGAGCAGCCAGCCTGCTCGTGGCCCTGACGGCTTACCCAATAACGCGATGTAAATCGCCTTGAAAACCTCCTTTGGTTCCGTATTGGTCGCGGAGGCAACTTCGTATATCTTATTATGCCAGTCCTCAGCACTCAGAATCCTACCTCCCCGTAGTTCATGCGCCATGAGCGTCAACGCAGCTTTTTGCGACTCGGACAACGTTTTTAGTTCCTCTGCCGGTGCCGCTGCTTGCACTTCGAACTTTACGTTCGGAGGTGCATAGTTCCGTAGCCAATTTTCCGCATACTCTGCTTTCTTCCGTATCTCTTTCAGTTCTTCTTCGTTCTCTTCATGAAGCTCGTAGCCACTTCTTTTAATGGCATCAAGGAGTTTCGAAGAATCGCCTCGGGCAATTTGCACGAGAGTAACGAGATGCCGGAATGAGAGTTCACCAGCGATGCCGCTTCCGATACTCCCGATCTCACGCTCGTACTCGTCTACCAGGTTGAGTAACGGTAACGAAGGATTGAACGCAATATGCTTCCCTGGCCGCGTTCGCGAGATGACATGCTTCAAAATTACCGGTGGCACGGCTTCTAATATCTCATGTACCGGGATGTTGGTCCCCCGGGAGGACGACATGGCGGTAACTTTCGCCTTCGTTCCTTCTTGCTGTTGCAGCTTCAGGAGGATATGTTCAAAGGGTATGGGATACGGCGCCGGGTAATTGTATATCTCTAAGGATATGCGCGTGCCCGTGTCAAACGATCCACCGGGTGCGGCATGGTCTTTGCCAAACGGCTCGATGGTAACGCCGAGGATCTTCCATCGCGCTGCCCAATCCACTCGCCATGCTAATTTACCACCGCCCGTAAACGAAGCCACACCCTTGTTTCCACATTCACACTCGTAATACGCTTCCTCCTTATCCAAATCGTAGCCCTTTACCACCGCAGCGGTTATTCTGCCGCACGCATCACAAAGCGGGTTAAAAGGTGACCATTCCTCTGGCAGTTTTCTACCCGAAACGTCCTTTATTATCCTTGACAGTTCGTCCCTCCTCAATAGTGATTCCTTTATCGTGTCCACGTACAGCCCGGACTTGTACAGCTCGTCGGCTCGTAAAACCTCTATTTGTATGCCTAAATCGTCCAGAGAATCGAGAAAGGGCAGTAGAAAATGGTCGGCATAGGAAGGCAAGCGTCCTTCGGGGTCTGGTATCTCTGATAGCGGCTTACCCACGTGCGCTTCGTATTCCGGAGGCAGGAACGGGTATCTCCGTCTGAGCGGGTCAAACGTGTCTGCAATGTAAATTAGTCGTGCGTCCACGCCCATATCTCTGAGCGCATTGTACACTGCGTCACCGGTGATTATCTCTCGCAGGTTACCCACGTGAATATCTCCCGAGGGCGTAATGCCGGTAGCAACAACGTGCTTCTTCTCTTCCCTTTTCGATACGATGTCCTGTGCGATTACTAAAGACCAGTGCATTGTATTATTATTGTAGTACTAAGGTAGTGGCGAGACGTTTAAAAGATACGCGATTGGTCTTTCTCGTATCCGAAGAAAGAGACATTTTCCGTCAACGCGTTTCTTCTTAAAGAAAAGGGTTATGAATGAGCATAGCAGCGATCCAGAGTTCCCAAGTGCTCGCGCAACTCAGTACAGTAAGGAACGCTGACGGGCTTATCTGCCGGGTTCGGAATGAGACCGGGAGTTTCCCCGCCGCTATGGCCGCTATGCCCATTTAGAGTATGATATTTTTTCTACTTAAAAAGGTTGTTGCGAAACCAGCAGGAAAAAAAAAACGAAAACCTTTTTATATCGAACAGTTTTATATTGCATATCGAAGGTGAACAAAAATGGAAAGAAAGAAAATTTTAGGTATAATAGCAATAGTGGCAATCGCAACGGCAGTGATGTTCGCGGGTTGTATCAACGAAGAAACGCCTGTGTCCACTCCTACGCAGACGGCAACGGTAAGTCCGACCACACCAACGGGAACTTCTTCACTCATGGTCTATAGCGGCGCGGGCATGAGAAAGCCGATGGATGAGATCGGAACTTTGTTTGAGCAGAAGTACGGCGTTCCCGTGAACTACAACTATGCCGGTTCCAATACGCTCTTGAGCCAGATAGAACTGACGAAAAAAGGCGACGTCTACATGCCGGGAGCAACGATGTACATCGAGACAGCGAAAGAGAAGGGGTTTGTTGATTACGAGCAGAATGTCGCATACCATATACCGGTGATCGCAGTCCCGGAGGGTAATCCGGCGAATATAACCTGTTTGGATGACCTTACAAAGCCTGGGGTAAAAGTCGTTCTGGGAGATCCGAAAGCAGCTGCATGTGGCAAGATCGCAAAGAAAATACTGGAGAAGAACGGGATTACGGATGCCGTGGATGCGAATACCATTGCGCGTGCTGCGACAGTAAATGAGCTGGTGGTCTATACGTGCATGGGCACCGCGGACGCATCAATAATATGGCAAGCATCTCTGATTGGGACTGGGAACGAGACGGATATTATAGAGATACCCAGGGAGCAGAATCTCATAAAAGTGATTCCAATAGGCACGCTAACGTTCTCTGAGAACAAAGATTATGCAAAGAAATTCGTTGATTTCGTTACCTCTGATGAAGGAAAAGCAATTTACGAGAAACATGGATTTACGGCATATCCAAACGAAAAGTATGAATAGTCTGGTTCACAAGAACAGTACAGTAAGAGAGTAAGGGTAAGGGCGGCGATGGGGGAAGACATAGAGGGAAAGGAGGCTCGGAAGACGTACCAACCAATCGGAATAATACACTCAGGATTCCGGGATAAAAAAGACACGCCCATTCAGGGCATTTTCGCAAAGGGCGCAAAGGGTAAGGTGGAAGTGTTCCCTGAATACGCTAACGGGCTCAAAGACATCGAGGGTTTCTCGCACCTTATCCTTATTTACCATTTCCATCGCTCTGACGGCTATTCGTTGATTTCAAAGCCGCTTTTAGAGGACGAACCGCATGGAATCTTCTCAATAAGGCATTTCAAAAGGCCCAACCCCATCGGATTGTCCGTAGTCAAGCTGGAGAGCGTAAAGGGGAATGTTTTGGAGATCAGCGACGTTGACGTCCTGGACGGTACGCCGCTGCTCGATATAAAACCCTTCGTGCCGCGGTTTGACAACAGACCGGATGCAAAAAGTGGGTGGCTCAGTAACCCCCATTTAGATCTGGTTAAGGGTGAATCGGGCAAACATAGAAGCGAATAGGAACGAAGGGTCAGCACAATGTTAAAGGAATTGAAAGCGTCAAAGATCAAGATTGTTACGATACTATCCTGTTTACTGCTCGCCTTTTTTATTTTAGTCCTGATTATTTGCGTGGTTACGCACACCACGCTGCCGGCACTGATGACCAGCCTTGCTTCCAAGGAGATACAATTCGCAATAAAATTGAGTTTGACAACCGCTGCCATCTCCACCATTCTATGTATTGCCATCTCAATACCTGCGGCATACGCGCTTGCTCGATACGAGTTCTTTGGTAAGAGTTTGATTAATACCCTGATGGACATTCCGCTGGCTTTACCGCCGTTGGTCGCTGGCGTGGGTTTGTTAATACTATTTGGCACGACCTCGTTTGGTAAAGCGCTTGCCGAAACGGGGCTTGTTTTCGTGTTCACACCATTGGGGATAATAATTGCGCAGTTCTTTGTTAACGTGCCGTTCATGTTCCGGATACTGCGAGGCACTTTTCAGGGCATAAATCCGAGATACGAGCACGTAGCAGAGACGCTTGGGTGCACAGAGGCACAGGCATTTCGGCGTGTTACACTGCCGATGTCGAAGAATGGTCTCTTAGCGGGCTCTGTTATCACGTGGTCAAAAGGGATAGGCGAGTTTGGAGCCGCACTGATGGTCGCAGGAGCGACGAGAATGAAGACCGAGACGTTGCCCATTTCATTATACTTGAACATGTCCTGCGGTGAACTCAATTTAGCCATCGCATCAGCAACCATTCTGATTGTCATATCACTTGTATCTCTGTTCGTTTTTGAAAGGTACGGGGGTTTTGCCCGTGTATTCTGAGGACAAAGGAGCGGCAAAGAAAATGATACGGTTAGAGAACATATCAAAGGATCTGGGCGAGTTCTTCTTACGAGACGTAACGCTCGAGATAAACGAAGGCGAGTATTTCGTCATCCTGGGTCCTACAGGTGCAGGAAAGACAATCCTGCTGGAGACGATAGCGGGTATTTACCACCCGGATAGTGGCAGGATTCTTCTTAACGATAGCGACGTTACTGAGGTCCCACCACGGGAGCGGAACATTGGCATGGTCTATCAGGATTATATCCTGTTCCCGTTTCTGACGGTAGAGGAAAACATCGGCTTTGGACTGAAGTCGCGAAAGATAGGAAAAAGCGAGATCAAACGTAAGGTGGATGAACTTGAGAACTTATTGGATATTTCTCATCTGTCGCATCGTTACCCCGTTACGCTCAGTGGCGGCGAGCAGCAGAAGGTCGCCATTGCACGCGCAATCGCCATTGAACCCCCGATATTGCTTCTGGACGAGCCGTTATCCGCTTTGGACTCCAGAACGCGGGATTATCTGAGAGGAGAGCTGAAGCGAGTGAAAGACGAATTCGGGATTACCATGGTTCACGTAACGCACGACCAGACGGAGGCGATGGTGCTCGCTGATAGAATAGCGGTGATGATGCAAGGGCGAATACTGCAGGTAGGTACACCTTACGAGATTTTTAATAAGCCACTAAACAATGATTTAGCCGATTTCGTCGGTGTTGAGAACATACTGAGCGGTGTCGTGCGCACTAATGAGGATGGCGTTGCGGAGATAGAAGTTGATACTGGAGGGACTATATTCGCCGTTTCTGAGTACCATGCAGGGGATGCCGTAAAAGTATTCTTAAGACCCGAGGAGATAATCTTGTCCGGACATGAGGGGGATAGCACAGCCAGAAACGTTGTGAAAGGAAGAATAAACGAGCTGCATGACGTGGGCCCTTTAACACGTGTGCAAATGGATACCGGGCGTAGCGAGCTTAGCGAGCTTGTAGTGCTTATTACAAAGCGATCACGTGAAAGCCTTGGATTGCAGATAGGGGATGAAGTCTACGCAACTTTCAAAGCGACTTCGGCGCACGTAGTGCGAGGATGAGAAGCGGCATGCTTCTATAAAGGTTCGTTGAGAAACCAACAGTAAAAAACCGCAAACCTTTTTATATCGAATGGTCATATATCGCATATCGAAGGTGGATAAAATGAAAATAATGAAAATAGCGGTATTAGGGATAGTGATTGCAGTACTTGCAGGTATGTCAGTAGCGGCTTTTTGCACCACTTCCGTGGGCGCGCAGAGGTTACAACGGTCAAAGTCTTCCACGCGGGCAGTTTAGCAGTCCCCCTGGAAGAAGCGGAGAGCCAATTCGAGGCTTTGCATCCCGGTGTCGACGTGCAGCGCGAATCAATGGGCAGTGTGAAGGCGGTAAGACAGATAACCGACGTTGGAAAGATAGGGGACGTGCTCGCATCCGCGGATTACTCGCTTATACCAAGCATGATGTACCCCGAGTATGCGGACTGGTACGTGCGATTTGCAACGAACGACATGGTGCTTGCGTACAATCCGGAGAAGAGCATGTATGCAGATGAAATCACGCCGGATAACTGGTACGAGATTCTGCGCAGGGATGGTGTGATCTATGCGTTCTCGAATCCGAATCTTGATCCTTGCGGATACCGGTCGCCAATGGTGATGCAACTCGCAGAACTGTACTACGGTGATTCGAGGATATTCGACGATTTGATTCTCAATAACACGGCGATTACGATCAGCGAGGATGCAGACGGGACGTTTTTAATAACGGTGCCAGAAGACCCGACGGCAAATACCGAGAAGGTAAATATAAGACCAAAATCGGTGGAACTCGTGGCGTTTGTCGAGGAAGGTGGGCTTGACTACGCATTCGAGTACAGAAGCGTTGCCGTTCAGCACAATTTGTCTTTCGTGGATTTGCCTGAGCAAATAGACCTGAGCAAGATAGAGTACGCAGACACTTACAAGAAGGTGAAAATACAAACCGTAGATGGTAAAACAAAAACGGGAAAGCCAATTGTGTATGGCATAACAGTCCCGACGAATGCGGAAAATCCGGATATGGGATTGGAATTCGTGAAGTTCGTCATCGGCGAATCAGGGCAGCAGATATTTGCGGGTATGGGGCAGCCGCCAATCGTGCCGCCAGAGGGAAGCGGGGATGTACCGGAAGAGCTGAAAGGTTTAGTACAGCTTGAGCCCGTGGAGCCAACGCCGACACCGACATCAACACTAACACCAACGGCTACGCCCGTAGCAACGTCAACACCGAAAGCGCCAGGCTTCGAAGCAGGATTTGCCATTGCTGGTATATTAGCGATCGCATATCTGGTGCTGAGAAGGAGAAAATAAAACTGAATCTTTAGGGGGGAAATAGTTCTCCCTCTTATTTATTTTTTTTGATTTTTACCAGAATAACAGACCGTTTTGAGAAAAAACCGAAAAGCTTTTATAGCGAGTGATATAAATGTGCATATCGCGTAAGCCATTATTTCGCCTCTGGTTCTGGTTTTGGTCATTACATACGGATATGGAACAGAAGCGGTAGCGTGGGGCGGATGTCGCCCCGCCCCTCGCATTGTTTTTGGCCGCCCGCTATAACCAACAACAGTTGCAAAACACCGTGGGGCATGCATAGATAGGTGAGCGAAATGGACGAAATAACAAGACTGATAAAGGATCTGAGAAGACTACTTCAGAATATCCCCGAAGAAGATCGCTATAAAATTCTGGAAGGGGTGGATGTTAATGAGATAAAAGAAGAGTTGGGCTCGTGGTTTATCGCGGACTATCCATTTTACAAGGGTTCATAGCGGAGAGGCACGATTCGTTCAAAAAAAAGAGAAAGGTCGGTGGTTTTTTCAGTCTTTTGAGACCATTACTTCCGACGCTTTTATCACCGCTTCTACTTTATCGCCCGCTTTGAGACCAAGATCTTCCGCCGCCTCTTTTGTGATCATCGAGGTGATGATTGCGGGCTTGGTGATCTCGATTTTTACCGTAGAAGCAACCTCGCCTTTCTCTATTGCCTTTACAACACCTTCAATCCTATTCCTTGCGCTTAATGGCATTTTTTTCTATCACCAATTGATGATTCGTTTCGTATGTTAAAATGCTTTCGGTAGAAAAAAAAAACCGAAAAGCTTTTTATGTC
The DNA here is from genome assembly GCA_030611585.1 of Methanosarcinales archaeon. Classification (GTDB taxonomy): domain Archaea; phylum Halobacteriota; class Syntropharchaeia; order Alkanophagales; family Methanospirareceae; genus JACGMN01. The sequence goes on from JAUWPM010000001.1 coordinate 42,183, forward strand.
GAATGGTGCAATATTGCATATCAATAGTGAAAATAAGAATGTAAAAAAATGGGGGAAAATGAGAAAAGATGAAAATTAGAGATTGTATGCTGTGGATGATGGTATGCATTAGCATAGGATTGTTGTTTTTAGCGCCTCCAGCACTGGTAGCAACGACAGGAGGGGCAGTCGCGATACATGAGAACGATGGCGTTACAGTTTTGAACGCGATGACGGCGGATGGCTTCTTCGATGGCTCCGTCACACTTACGGACGGGAATTTCACTTTAACCGCATACAATTCCGGGGTAGATTACGAAGTCAGACAACTTACGCCCCTGGGCGCACTCGACGCGGCGGCGACTGCAGGTGCATTTGACTACAACTTCACTGATAAGAAGTTTGATTCGCAGGGTATCCTGATGGTTGACGACATCGGAGAGTACCACTACAACAAGATCAACAGTTCGGTAAAGTGGGCGTGGAGCTGCTCAGTAAATGGCAATGTCCTGGACGACTGGAGCAATCCCGGAACCGAAGGCTTGAACGTCTACGAGCTGCATGACAATGACGTGGTGTACTACTACTACGGGAACGTCAAGCTGCCTGGTTACGGGCCTGAAGACGCCATAGCGGCAGTCAATATTACCGTGAATCCCACGCCGGGTGACTGGAATCTCAAGCTCGTTGGCGTAGTCAATGAAACCGTCACAAAGGCGGAGTTTGAGAACGGAGTTGCCTGTGGGCATTATGCTAACTGGACAAACTCCGAGACCGGTGAGTTCTGGGAAGGTATGCCGCTCTGGTACCTCGTAGGGCGGGTTGACGATGAGATACAGCACGGCTCAGGTGCATTCAACGACTCGCTCGCTGCGGAGGGGTACTCGGTAAAAGTAATAGCCGGCGACGGATGGAGCACCAGCCTTGCCAGCGCGGACATCGCACGGAACGATGGTTACATCGTTGCAAATAAGCTCAACGGCTCAGCACTTCCGAATCAGACGCCGTCCGGGAAGCCCTGCTGGCCTCTTCACCTCAAAGGCGCTAACGTGACTGGCGGACAGCAGGTCGGGAACATCGTTGAGATTGACCTTGTCGGTCTACCCGAACCGCCTGAGGGCTGGGAACTCAAGCTGCTCGGCGACGTTGGCGATACGATCACGCAAGCCGAGTTCGAGGATGCTGTTTCATGCCATGGCGTGACGTACACCGACGGTAGCGATATTTGGAGTGGAGTTCCGCTCTGGTATCTCTGCGGTGCGGTGGACAACCTCGAGACTGGCAGTCACTGGACATTTAACGATACCTCGCAGCCGCAGACTACACGGTAAAAGTAATCGCAGCCGATGGCTATAACAGATCATTTGTCAGCAGCGAGATTGCTCGTAACAACGGTTATATCGTGGCAAACACGCTGAACGGAGAGCCGCTTGACTATCTATGCCCGCTAAAGCTTGTGGGTAGCGCCATTACATCTGGTAAGGATAAGGTTGGTAACATCTCTGAGATTGATCTCGTTGAGCTTATCACTCCGCCACCTGATTCCGGCAGCTATAACCTGAATTTAACCGGCAAGATAACTGACGTGTTATCTCAAACCGAATTCGAGGCTGGAGTTGCCTGCCATGACGTGACCTGGACAGATGACGACGGGAATGTGTGGCAAGGTGTTCCGCTCTGGCTCTTCTGCGGCTGGGTGGACGACCGAATCCCACACGGACCCGACGGATTCAACGACAATCAAGCTGCTGCGGGATACAAGATCATCGTAAAAGCCGGCGACGGCTATGCCAAGGAATTCGCAAGCGCAGACGTCGCTCGGACTAACGACTACATTATCGCCAACACGGTGAACGGCACGCCGCTCTCAAAGGATGGTTCGCACCCGCCCTAGCCACTTAGAATTGTTGGACCGGGCGCGCAGGGTGGCATGAGTGTTGGCAACATCGTGGAGATCGAATTGACCGAGTTTGGTACGTCAACAGAGGTGCCCTCCGTACACGTCGTCAAGTACGATACGGATGGCACTACCATTCTGAACGAGACCAACGTCACTTACCTGTGGATGAAGGCAAACCTCCTGGTCATCGGAGACGGCACAACGCACTACAAGTTCGAGGCTTGTGATTTCACCGAAGGCGATCACTGGGATCAGGCTGAGACCTACCCGGGTGGCTTCAAGATAGATCGGGTCGTGAAAGGGACCTCGGTGAAAGATCTCTGTGAACTCGTCGGAGGCATGGGCGCCGAGACCGAGATCAAGCTGGTTGCCAGTGATGGGTACGAGACCTCGCTGGGCTACGCGAACATCTACACCGATGAACTTACGAGTACGCAGCGGGAACGTCAGGGTGATGCTTTCCTCGCCTGGTGGGCGGATGATCAAGGCTACGTGCCGGACTATTCCAACGGAATGCGGCTATTCTTTAGCGCAAGTGACGATGACTACGTCTTCGGCCTGTGGGACATGCACGAGTGCATGGACGAAGATTACTGGCACTATTACTGGAATGGGGGCGTACAGTATCCCTCGTGTGCGGGTCTTTCAGCTAAGTATATTGATACAATCAAGATATATTCTGCGCCCGAAGCAGACTGGAATCTCACGTTAGAAGGCGCTATCAACGATACCATCAGCAAGTCATACTTTGAGCAGGCTCTCGCCTGTACCATGGGCGGACACGCAGCGGAATATACAGACAGCAAAGGCAGGATGTGGGAAGGAATGCCGTTATGGCTGCTCTGTGGCTGGGTGGATGACGAGAACAAGCATTCCGCGGGCGCATACAATGACGCACTCGCCGCGGCAGGGTACAACATTACGATCAGCGCGAGCGATGGCTATAACGTGACAATTGACAGTAGAGATACGATCCGAAACAGCAACTACATCGTTGCGAACACGCTGAACGGCACGCACATACCTTCAGACAGTTCAAGCTGGCCACTCAGACTCGTCGGAGCTAACGTATCCGGCAGCATGACCGTCAAAGGGATAGCAAAGATTGAACTGGATACTATTCCTACTCCTGCACCAACGCCAACACCAAGACCACACGGCGGTGGAGGAGGAGCATCTAAAGATTCCGACGGCGATGGGTACTCAGATATACAAGAACTGCTTGCGGGAACCAACCCGAACGACCAGAATGACTATCCAAACAAACCTGTAGCAACGCCAACACCGACTCTAACGTCAGCACCAACCGCAACACCAACACCAGTACCAACGGTACCACCAACAGTAGCACCAACAGCAACACCAGTACCAGCAACACCCACACCAACACCGGAAGAACCGGGCTTCGAAGTAGGATTTGCCATTGCCAGCTTATTAGCGATCGCATATCTGGTGCTAAGAAAGAGGAGGAAGTAGAAGCAGAAAGGAACGAACCATAAAACAAGAAACTCGTTTTTATTTCACCTGAAAAATCCGCATAAGCACGGAGGAAGGCACTATGAATCGTGTGAAGAAGGATAAGCATCAAGAATGGAGAGGTATGCTGCTCATCGGTACCCTTCTCGTGCTTCTCCTCCTCGCTGTACCACCAACAACGGCAGCGACAACAGAGGTACATCTAATAAAGTACGCCGTGGATGAATCAATACTGAACGAGACCACGGTGAACTACACGTGGATGGAAGCGAATCTGCCGGTTTATGGCGATGGCGTAACGCATTACTACCACCAGGGACCTACCTTTAATGAGTGCGATCCGTGGGATCCTGCTGAGGATACAAACGTGGAAAATAGAGATTACGGTGCTGTGCGAGGGACGGATGTTAAGGATCTGAGCGATCTGGTGGGAGGGATGTCCCTTGGCGATGAGATAAAAATTAAGGCATCTGACGGCTTCTACAAGAGGTTCAACTACACAAATATCTATGCGCCACAACCAAGGCAGGGGCCGTTGGTTCTGACATGGTGGCATGCGGGAGATGGATACGTGCCCGACTATTATACTGGAATGCGTCTCATCTTCTTTGCCGACACCAGCACGAATCCATGGGGTTACCATGTATTTGGCAACTGGGACATGCACGAATGTCTCGCTCCAAAGTACTGGCATAACTATAGTGGAATATGGCCTTCTTCGAGTGGACTGTCTGTGTACCACGTTGATGAACTGGCGATATACAGCACGCTTGATCACGCGGAGCTACGTTCAATTAAGGTTTCACCTACCGAAGTAACGCTGAACAGCAGAGATACGCAGCAGTTCACGGCAACCGCATACGACCAATATGGCAATGAAATGCCAAACATTGACTTTACATGGGATAGCAGCAATGAAACCGTTGGAACTGTTGACGATACAGGATTGTTCGAGGCAAAAGCAGCAGGAACTACAACGGTTACGGCGGCAAACGGAACCGTGAATGGAACGGCAATGGTAACGGTAATTCCCATCCCGATTACACTGGACCCTACATCACGGGCACTACAATAAACTCGACGACAATCAACTGGAAGACGGAAAATGCAACTACGGGGACGGTGAAGTATGCAACAGAAGGGTATTACACAGAACACGGCGACTACGACCATGCCGTTGAAGATGAGGAAGAGACGCAACTTCACCACCTCATTATTACGAATCTGATGCCGAATACGATATATCATTATCAACTAATAATCGGGAATGAATCCACTGGCGACCATTTCTTCAGAACATTTCCGGTTACCAGTTCGTTCACCTTTATTGTGTACGGGGATACGAGAGAGCAAACACCGTTATTCACACAATTGGAGCGACACAAGCTCGTTGCAGACCGTATCGCAGAAGAGGAAAACATTTCATTCGTAATACACACCGGAGATTTTGTCTGCAATGGAAACGACCTTGACGAATGGAACAGATTCTTCGATGCCGGCAGAGCGATGCTCGTAAATACAACTATTTATCCTGTGCTCGGAAATCATGAGGATAATCACACGAACTACTACGATATGTTTGGCGTTCCAGAGTGGTATTCGTTCGACTGTGGAAACGCGCACTTTACCGTGCTGGATAGCAACTGGGTACCGCTACAGCAGACGGCATGGTTGCGGAACGACCTTAATACGAGTGCCGCATGGAAATTCGTGTCGTTCCACCATCCGATCTACAGCTCAGATGAACGACATTGGGGCGGCTGGAAGAATGACGTGTGGGAGAATATTTTCATAAACAACAGTGTAAATGCGGTGTTCAACGGTCACGTGCACGTTTACGAGCGCTACGAGGAGAATGGCATTCAGTACGTGGTTGTAGGTTGCGGTGGCGCGCCGTTGTATTCTCTTGCATCTGAGAAGATAGCCGGTTACCAGAACAGCTTTGAACACGCACTCGGATACGCTAAGATTACGATAGACTCAGATAAAGGAGAAGCGACAACGGAAGTAATAAAAGTCGCGGACGTCTCAGAAGATAACAAGAATGTTACATATATCTACCCACAGAACACGATATTTGAGACCGTCGTCCTCTATTTAACCCAGCCTCCGCAAATATTCGATACCGGAGTCCCGGATAATCCCTATCCCTCTATTTCCGGCACACATAAAGGAATGATCAAAACGGGTCGGGACATTAACGTGAGCACGATGTATACTTACCCATGCCCGGGAACAGGAGGGCATACAGAATACGTAAAGATCGAGAATGATTCCTGGAACATAACGGCGAATTGGACGGGGTACCAGGGCGACTGGCAGAACATTACCTTTGACGACTCGTTCACGCTAAAGGCCGGTGAAACGTACAGTTATACAATAATAACCGGCTCGTATCCGCAGATAATACACAAGCATAAATTCAATGCAACAGGAGGAACAATAAACTGCACTGAATTCATAGACGCCAACGGAAAACACTATCAGAATTGGGTACCCGCTATCAGACTATCCCGTTAGAACTGTTATCTATGGTGGGTTAGGAGGGAGGATAAGACGAACCTTCAAGATTCTTCCACAACCCCTACGGTGGAACTCATTCTTTTCGCATATCTCTAAGGTCGTAGCAGAGGTATCCTTCTTCTACCAAATCCTCTTTCCCTTCTAATCTCTTCCCAATCAACCCGAAATGCTCCATCCGGGATTCATTGTTCCAATTAACCGATTCTGATTTATCTTTCAACTCTGCAAGAATCCTCCGCGCTTCCTCTAATTTCAAATCACTCCATTTCACCTCAAAGAAAGCTATCTCTTTTGTCTCTTCATTTAATGCCACCAGATCAATCTCCTTCTCTCTGTGCCACCATCTTCCTATCTTATGAAATCGGAATGGCTTTCTCTCTACCAGGAATTCCATTGCTATCTTTTCAAATGTAAATCCCAAATAGGAATTGAAGTCTCGCTTGAAATCTGACCACGCACCTTCTATCTCCCACGTCTCGATCTCAGAGAAGTATCGTGAAACAAATCTGAACCAGAACTCGAAGAAATTATCCTTCATTCTATAAACCCCCCGTGTCCTTCTCTTATCCAGCACGGAATGCTCCCGCTTCACCAATCCCATATCCCCCAGAATTGATAGATATGCAGCGACATTCTTCGCCTCTAAGAAGGAATAATTTGCTATCTCAACGACCTTCGTATATCCCATAGAAATTGCCTCAAGAATCTGGAAATATGTCTCTGGCTCTCTTAATTCCTCCTCAAGTATTAATTTGGGCTCGCGAAACAAAAAGCTTTCCGGATTAAAGACATTCTCCTTTATTTCCTTCTCCACGTTAATTCCGGAGAAGAATTCTAAATATTTCGGAATACCGTCACAAACGGCAAAAATCTTGATTAAATCTTCTATCTTCGTCTTTGGAAACCACTCACGCAAATCCCGGAATCTCAAAGGTTGAATAAATATCTGTCCGGTGCTTCTACCGTACAATGGCGATTTATAGCCCAAAACTCGCTTTTTCATCATGCTAACCGCAGACCCGGAGAGAATGAGCTTTACCTCTTTCTCTGGTAGAATTTTATCTGCAATCGTCTGAAATTCCGCAATAATATCACTCTTCTTAATTAAGTATGAGAATTCGTCTATGACAACAGTCAGCCCTTTCCTGTCCTCTTTGACTATAAAATCGAAACATTCAGAGAAGCTATTAAAATTCGGCTTTGGTATCCCAAAGTACTCCCCTATTGCTTTATTAAATTTTGATAGGTTATACTGCCATTTTCTCTCCTCACAGAGCAGGAATATATTCGCCTTGTCCTTTACAAATTCCTTTAGTAATCTGCTCTTCCCGGTCCTTCTCCTGCCGGAAACGATGATAAACTCAAACCCCTTCTCTTTGTATTTCTTATCTAAAAATTCAAGCTCCTTTCTCCTGTCAATAAACTCTTTTCGGTACATGATTATATAATTTCGTTTCGAATATTTAAATGTAGTCTTTCCGGTAATAAAAAGCAATTAATAAACCACGAGATTAACACAAGAAATGTTGGCTAATAAGGGATAAAATTGCAGATAGAACACAGAAAACTGGTTCCTATTATTGTTCTCTCGTGAAATAAGCCCGTACATGGTTTTCGGGGACGTGGGCAGTGCCCACGATGCGGGGGCACGGGCGGAGCCACACATAAAAAAGTCTCTCTAGTGAAACTTCCTTTTTCAAAGAGACATATTCTTTCTTAGCACAGGTTCTTTCTACGAGAAAGAAAGTGTTGTGCAATCTGGTGGTTACAACTTTAACTTTAAACCACGAGATTCCACGAGAGGGACACAGAAGAATAAAAAAAATCTGTGAGAATCTGTGAGAATCTGTGGTTACAAAATTTTTATCAGCATGAATAAACCGAAAACCTTTTATGTCGAACGGTCTATTTTTACATATCAATGCGGCGTGGTACGGAAAAGATGAAACAAATGAAACAATATGTGCCACTAGCATTATTGTGTGCCGGTGTTGCGCTGCTGCTCTTAACGCTTCCAGCGCAGGCAGCAGGTACGACAGAAGTGCACGTGGTGAAATACGCCTCTGATGGCACGACCGTTCTGAACGAGACGACGGTAAACTACATGAGGATGAAGGCGAATCTACCAGTCTACGGGGATGGGACTACGCATTACTACCATCAGGGACCGATCTTCGAAGATGCATGGAATGAAGTACACCCCAACGAGACGTGGGATCTTGAAGAGGACAAGTGGAACCCGGAAGAGGACGTCAATGTACTTGGGGAAGACCTGGGCGCCGTGAAAGGAACGGACGTTAAGGATCTGTGTGATTTGGTCGGAGGAATGTCAGAAGGCGATGAGGTAAAGATTAAAGCCGTTGACAACTTCTACAAGAGTTTCCCGTACTCGAACGTCTACGAACCCGATCCGCGACAGGGTCCGATGGTCGTGACCTGGTACACCGAAGACGCCACGGAGAGCGGGCCGATTAGCGGGTACGTGCCGGAGGACTACTATAACGGCATGCGACTCGTATTCCTTGCTGATGCTTCCACCAACCCGTGGGGCAAGCACGTATTTGGCATCAGCGACATGCGCGCATGCCTCCCTGAGGATTACTGGCATTACTATCAGTACCCGGATTACCCTTCTACGGGCGGATACACTATAAAGTACATAGATAGAATCCTGATCTACAGCAGTATCGAGCCACCGGAATTGACGTCAATCGCGGTTTCTCCATCCAGCGTGGAGCTGGAAGAAGATGCGACAAAACAGTTCAATGCAACCGCATACGACCAGAATGGCGATGAAATGCCAGATATAATCTTTACGTGGACGAGCAGTGATGAAACAGTTGGAACAATTGACGAAAATGGATTATTTACCGCATTAGATGCCGGGGAGACCACAATAACAGCAGCGAACGAAACAGTAGAGGGAACGGCAACTGTAACGGTACACGAGGAAGACAGCGATGACAATGAAGATGGGGAAGATAGTGGTGCTGGTGACGGAACTTCTCAGTCCAGCCCAGTCCTAACCGTAATTAACGTCTCACCGCCATCAGTAACGCTGAACGCCAGTAACACGCAGCAGTTCAATGCAACCGCTTACGACCAAACGCAGAACCCGATAGTGGGTGTCGTTTTCAATTGGACGATCGGCAATGAAACCGTTGGAACGATCAATAACGCTGGATTCTTCACCGCTATTGCAGCAGGAACGACAACGATAAGAGCTGCGAATGGAACCGTGAACGGAACGGCAAATGTAACGGTGCTTGCTCCGACAACAACACCTTCACCAACTGAAACGCTAACGGTAAACGCAACGCCTTTTCCATCTCCTACCGCTCATTCAATTCCGACACACTCGCCATCTGCAACAGTAACAGCAACACCTACGCCCACAGTAACGTCTACGCCAACGCCATCAGTACCAGGATTTGAAGCTTTATTCGCACTCGTAGGATTGTTGACGGTAGCTTACGTGATTAATAGGAGAAAAAAATAAAATGAACAGAAAAATAGTGTTTGGGATTTCACTGCTTCTGCTCTTAGTATTCGCAACGGGTTTTGCTCATGCGGATCCAACGACGGAAGTGCACGTGATAAAGTATGCTGAGAATGAAACAATACTGAACGAAACAACCGTAACGTACCAGTGGCTGGAGGCGAATCTGCCGGTTCAGGGAGATGGAATAACGCATTATTACCATCAGGGACCGGTATTCGAGGGCGATAAATGGGATCCGAACGAGACGGCGAACTATAAGGATAGAGGCGCCGTGAAAGGAACGGATATAAAGGATTTGTGCGATCTCGTGGGAGGGATGTCGCCGGGTGACGAAGTGATGATCCACGCGCCGGACGGCTACCACGTGGAGTTCGGCTACGCAAACGTCTACGAACCACAGCTTAGACAGGGACCGATGGTTCTGTGCTGGCATTGCAGCGAGGATATAAAAGAAATCGGCGAGCGACAGGGCGAGGGGTATCCACCAGACTATTACACGGGGATGCGGCTCGTCTTCTTCGCTGACGATTCTACCAATTTAGAGGGTAAACACGTCTTCGGCAACTGGGACATGCACGAATGCTTACCCGAGCAGTGCTATCACTTCTATGAGCTCTATCCCTCCACAAACGGGTTTTCAGTGAAGTGGGTGGATGAGCTAAGGATTTACAGTGGTGGATACACCGGCGAGCACGGCGATCCAGCGAAAGCTATGCCTACGCCCACGCCTGCGTCACGCTCAATACCGGGATTTGAGCTCGTATTCGCAATTGCGGGATTGCTGTTAGTTGCTTGTCATACTTTAGAGAGGAAAAGAAGATGAAAAAAAGCAAAGTCCTTGGACTTTTACTTGTTGTTGCGGTGGTCTGTATCGGTGGTATTGCAGCGGTTGCGTATCTGAATCCTTTTGGCACGCCGGAGGAGACCGTTGACTGGAACGTGACGTTGATAGGGTGCGGAGGCGAGGAGAAAGTGCTAACGTTCGACGAGATAAAAGCGATGCCTTCTTACAAGGGCTACGGCGGGTTCTTCACTACGGTTGGCATAGTAAACGGGCCGTATAAATGCAAAGGCGTGCCCTTGAAGGACCTCTGCGCGCTCGTTGGCGGACTCGATGCGTCAAACACTGTCTGGGTATCGGCACCCGATGGGTATTTAATGACCTTCAGCTACGATCAGGTCAACGGTGATTTCCGCACTTACGATCCTGCAACGTTTAAGGAAGTGCCACACGAGGATTTAACGCTGATCTTGATGTACGAGCAGGATGACGCACCGCTGTCCGATTACGATGGCAGACCGCTCAGACTCGCGATCGTATCATCGTCGTCGTCAAGCGATGAGTTCATAACGGAAGGGCATAGCTGGGTGAAATGGGTGAATAAAATAGAGGTTCGAACACCCGCTGCGAGTGCGTAGCAGGATGGAGAAAGATGAACGCTAAGCACATTGTCGTACTAACACTAATCGCTGCGGTGGTTCTGAGTGCCGCGTGCATCTCCCAGGATCAAGGGAAGAGCAAATTGAAGGTCATTTATGCCGGGAGTCTGATCCTCCCGTTTGGCGAGCTGGAGCAGGCGTTTGAGAGCGAGCATCCAGACGTGGACGTGCTGGTAGAGGGGCACGGAAGTATCCAGGCGATTCGGCATATAACCGACGTGCATGAGGAGTACGACGTGATCGCCGTGGCAGACGATTCCTTAGTACCTGCAATGATGTACCCCGAGTATGCGGACTGGTGTGTGCGGTTCGCAACGAACCAGATGGTCATCATGTACACCAACAGGAGCAACTACGCGGCTGAGATAAACGACTCGAACTGGTATGAAATCCTCGCACGCCCAGATGTGATGTTCGGCTTCTCGAATCCCATGTTCGATGCCTGCGGATACAGAACGCTGATGGTGATCCCGCTCGCGGAATCGTACTACGGCAATCAAACGATCTTTGACGTACTGATCGCACGCAATTTCGACCCGCCATTGCCGCTGATTAAGGATAACGGCACGTACACAGTGGTGGTGCCCGAAGTATTCGAGCCGCAGGGAGATAAAATCGCCGTACGGGGCGGAAGCGTGCAATTAATAGCTCTGCTCGATTACGGCGGTATTGACTACGCCTTCGGATACAAGAGCGTGGCACAGCAGCACGGACTGCGGTATTTGGAGCTGCCTGCCGAGATAGATTTGAGTTCGCCGGAGTACTGTGAGACGTACGATAAAGCTAAAGTTACGCTTGGATTTCAACGCTTTACGTCCGTGGGTGTTGAGCGTATCGGCCGACCGATCTTCTACGGGATAACCGTCCCTAAGAACGCACCGGATCCTGAGCTGGGACTGGAATTCGTGAACTTCGTGCTGAGTGAGGAGGGGCAGAGGATTCTCCAGGACAATAATCAGCCTACTATCCCGCCCGAAGTGGACAATTTGGATAAAATACCCGTGGAGCTCAGACCCGTGGTTATAAAAGAGATAAAAGAATAGTGAGGAGGGAGGACGGATGAACTCACTTTCAGGATGGCCCGGGACGGAGAAACTAAAGCGGGAGAAGGTCTACATCCTTTTCCTCTTCTTAGGGCTCGTTCTTGTTGCTTTTGTCTTTATTACAATTGGAAACTTGTATTACAAGCAAGCAGAAGACTTCTCCGGGTTAATTGATGCTGCGACTGACCTCGTAGTTCTAAAAGCAATAGCGATAAGCATAACTATGGCACTGGCTTCCACCTTAATCGCGTTCTTATTTGGCGTCCCCTTAGCGTATTTCCTCGCGAGGAAGGAGTTCATGGGTAAGAGCGTAATAGAAGGTATTGTGGACATTCCCTTGATGATTCCACATGTGGTTGCTGGAATTGCATTGTACGGGGTGTTCATGCGGTATGGATTGATCGGTGCGCCGCTTAGAAAATTGGGAATCGTAATTACGGATGCGTATCCCGGAATCGTGGTTGCGATGCTCTTCATGAGTCTCCCGTATTTGGTAGATACTGCGCGAGAAGGATTTAAAGAGGTTGATCCACGGTTAGAAAACGTTGCTCGCTCATTGGGCGCATCTCATTGGAGAACGTTCCGAGAGATAACGTTCCCGCTTGCTTTCCCGTCCATATTGAGCGGCGCGATTCTGAGCTGGGGGCGAGCGATAAGCGAGTTCTCTGCGGTTCTAATCATCGCATATCACCCGATCTCCGCACCAATTTTAATCTACGAGAAGTTTACTTCGTTTGGACTTCGGGCATCACGACCAATCTCGGTTCTGCTGATCTCGATCTGTCTGGTTATTTTTATAATGCTGAGGTGGCTTCAGAGGAGAAGGGGATGAATGATAGAAGTACGAGCTTTATACAAGGACTGGAAAGAGTTCGCTCTTAAAGACATAAACCTGGAAATTAAAAAAGGCGAGTATTTCGTCATTCTGGGTCCCACAGGTGCGGGAAAGACGTTACTGCTGGAGACGATTGCGGGTTTTTATATCCCGGATAGCGGAGAAGTCAGGATTGACGGTCGTGACGTGACGATTATTCCACCCGAGAGGCGGAGGATCGGCTTTATTTATCAGGATTATTCACTCTTCCCACATTTGAACGTTGAGCAGAACATAGAATTCGGGTTGAAGTCGAGGAAAAAGTCTGCATCGCAGGATACGAACAGGAAGAGAGTGAAGGAAATAATGGACTGGCTGAGTATATCGCACCTTGCGCATCGCTACCCCGCTACGTTAAGTGGTGGAGAACAGCAGAAGGTTGCAATTGGCAGAGCGATTGCCATTGAACCTTCAATATTGCTTCTGGACGAGCCGCTATCTGCTTTAGACCGCAGAACGCAAGATCATCTGAGAGAGGAACTGAAGCGTGTGAAAGAAGAGTTTGGGATTACCATGGTTCACGTAACGCACGACCAGACGGAAGCGTTGGTGCTCGCGGATAGAATAGCGGTGATGATGCAAGGGCGAATAATGCAGGTGGGTACGCCTCAAGAGATTTTTAATAAGCCACTGAACGAGGAGTTAGCAGATTTTGTTGGCATCGAGAATGTATTACGTGGTGTAGTGCGAATTAATGAGAATGGCATTGCGGAGATAGAAGTTGATATGGGGGTTACCATATTCGCCGTTTCGGAGTATCGTGATGGAGCGGTGAAAGTATTCATAAGGCCGGAAGACATAATTTTGTCAAAAAGCATAGGGGATAGCAGTGCGAGAAACGTTATGAACGTAAGAATAAAGGAGTTGCACGATATGGGCCCTTTAACTCGTGTAAAACTGGATGGCGAGCGTAGCAAGCATAGCAAGCGTATCGAGCTTGTAGCGCTTATTACGAAACAATCGCGTGAAGAGCTCGGGCTAAAAGAAGGGGACGCAGTCTACGCAACTTTTAAAGCGACTTCGGTGCACGTAGTGCGAGGATAGTGGACTGATATTAATATGGCGGTGCGAATTTCGAGAAAAACAGAAAAGCTTTTATGCCGAGCGGTGTATAACTACATATCGTGCACGCCATTATTTCGCCTCTGTTTTTACTCCAAAATACAGAAGCATTAGCACGAACGACCATGCGTGGGGCGCTGCACCGCCCCGCGCTGGTTCTTTGAGACCATTACTTCCGACGCTTTTATCATCGCTTCTACTTTATCACCCTCTTTTAGATAAAAATCTTCCGCCGCCTCTTTTGTGATCATCGAGGTTATGTTATGATTGCGTGCTTGGTGAATAGACACGTTAGGATTCCTTCGCTTACAGTGATCGGTATAGTGTCATCTCAATCTGTACCGACTTTCGTGATGAAGCCCTAACCGAAAAGTTTATATAACCCCTTCTTCCTTAGTAGATGATTACAACCATGTGGGAAAATAGCGAAAAAGAAAAGGTGGATAAGATGGGGAATATGTTAGGATACTCTCGAGAAGTACTAACGGGACCAACAGAAGAGGAGGATTTGTTCGGAGTGCCGCAGCTCGCGATCGTTGGCGTCGGTGGGGCAGGTAACAACTCCATGAATAGATTGGAGTACATGGGCGGGTTAAATGGCGTGAGTAGAATTGCGGTAAACACGGACAAGCTGCACTTAGATTCGATAAAATGTGAACAGAAGGTGCTGATAGGAAGGTCGCTTACCAAGGGATTAGGAGCAGGAGGCTCTCCGGACATAGGGCGAAAAGCCGCGGAATTGGACAGGGATGAGCTTCGGAGATTTTTAAGCAAAAAAAACTTCGTGTTCCTCACTACCGGAATGGGCGGTGGCACGGGCACGGGAGCAACACCTGTTGTAGCGGACATAGCGAAGGAAGAAGGTGCAATCGTAGTAGCGATGGTCTCGTATCCTTTTGAAGTGGAGCGGATAAGAAGGAAAAGAGCTGCGGAAGGGATCGAAAGATTGAGAGAGTCTACGGACACGGTTATAGTGTTGGAGAACGACAAGCTGATAAAGTATGCGGGCAATCTTCCGGTGAATGACGCTTTCAGGACGATGGATATGTTGATCGCAGAGACGATACAGGGCATAACCGAGACGATAACACAACCCTCTTTGGTCAATCTCGACTTCGCGGACCTCAAAGCAGTGATGGAGGCAGGCGGTGTTGCCGTGATGCTTGTCGGTGAGACGACGAAGTCGGAGAACAAACCTGAAGCTGTTGTGGAAGATGCACTCAGTCATCCGCTGTTGGAGGCAGATTATAGAGGTGCAAAAGGCGCTCTTATACACGTGACTGGCGGCTCGGACCTCACGATGAAGGAGACAACCGATATCGTAGAGTTACTTACCTACGAGTTAGATCCCGACGCGAACGTGATATGGGGAGCGAGGATAAACGATGATTACAATGGAAAGGCGAAGGTAACGGCAATAATGACCGGTGTGGAGCCGAGCTGGACGTTCGGTGGGATCTACGAAGAACGGAAAGGGAGCATTGCTCAGGGTAATGGTGGAGGACTCAGCGATATAATACCAATTATCCGACGCTAACCTAACTATAACTAACCAGCGGAAATATATCGTAATAGAATAAAGGATATTAATAGGGAGAGAGGAAGGGCAGCTGCCGGTCTTCTTTTTTTTAAGAGGGCTGAGGAAAGTCCCCCCACCATAAATAAGGATAAAACACGAACGCCGGGAGGGCGTAAGGCGAGAGTCTTGGCTCTGGTATAGAAACGATACCGTGCCATACTAAGTAACGTGATGATTCCGTGAGGATGAATTCGTATGGTTGCGGATGGAACGACCAACCTCGTGGGTGCAAGCCTGAGGAAGGCGCGAAGATAAATGCTGCTGAAACAGAAGGGGGCTTACTCTCCTCACTCCCTGTCAAACTCTCTTTAGAATGGCTTTGACATTTCCCAAAGGGAAATGCATTCCAAAGGAATGAACGTTCCATTGCGAAGCAATGTGAGAAGGGAGTTTGATCAAAGGCAAGCTATTAAACGGCATTTTTGCTACTATCTAAACACAGTTTTTGGAATGGAAATATCCTTAGAAAATCCTATTGCATAATTATCAGACATGCCTGAGATATAGTCAGCCAAAATCTGTGTTTTATCGGCATCGGATTTCTCATAGAATTTTTTATATGCTCTTAAATAGTCTCCAAATTCTTTATAGGATTTAATAAAGTGGCCCTTATAAAATTCAAAGTCATATCTATGTTCATCAAACAACTCAGATAGTGAACTGTAAATATTCTGAAGAATGACTCCAACATAGTGTCTGTAATTTTCTATTTTTTCAGCCTTATAGATGCCTCTCTCGGAGAAATCATTAATTTTACATATAATTTCAAAACCATCATTAGACATGCCTACTTTTTCTTTACTATTGGTGGTGTCGATTATGTCATATATTATCCTCTTTAAAAGAGCCCGATTGAACTGGTATTTTGCGTCTGAAGATTCAATATCTAAATATTCTAATATATCCTTCGGGATTTTTTCAGTTTTTTCACCATTAATGATTTCTAATTCAATAGCATCTTCCATATCTCTGCCCAAAGACGATATTTTATCGGCAACTCTGACAATACACCCCTCATATGAAGAGGGATATTTATCCAATTTTCCAATATCTTCTAACTTTTTCACTTCCCAGTCAGGCTCAATAAACTGTTCTAATTTTTCTCCACAATGGCTAACTATTCCATCTCTTACTCCAAACGTTAATTTTAACCCCTTGCCCTTTTCGGCGATATAATCTACAAATCTAAGACTATTGATTTCATGATGAAAGCTATTTTCCCCCTTTGTTTCTTTTTCAACGATTTTATTTAAGACTTCTTCTCCTGCGTGTCCAAATGGTGCATGCCCAATATCATGTCCCAATGCAATTGCTTGAGCCATTTCCACATTTAATTTCCACCCTTTATTGATTAATCCTTTAGAAATAGTTGTAGAATTTGTAAATACATGAAGAACATGTTCAATTCTAGTACAAATATGGTCGTTATCTGGTGCAAAAAAGACTTGTGTCTTTCTTTTTAGTCTCCTGAATGGTAATGAATGCACTATTGCTGTTTGATCGCGAAAAAATACACCACGGATGTCTTCTTTTTTTGGTTTAAATCGCCGCTCATAAACTTCATCAGATAGTTCGTTCTTCATCATCTTAAACCCCTCTTCTTGTGGCTTTTCAATGTTTTGTTACGAGTCCCATTAGGAAAGTCACATACCCGTACTTAAGATAATGGGGCATGCAACCATAAAAAGTTTTGTATAAAGCGTCATGTACCCTGTTTTAAGCGTCTTTTCCCTTCCTTCATCTGCTACAACGAACAATTTTATCATAGCAAACTTTCAGCAAGGATAAAAGAGGTCATTCATCCCTATACCCAACTTCTGTCGTCATCAAATCACTCGCCACTTCTGTGTTCTCGAACACCCGCCGTGCTTCGTCCCTCAACTTACGTGCACCGTCTAAATCTGAATATCGTGCGCTGAGATGCGTTAGGATGAGTCTTCTCACCGCTGCTTCCTTCGCCACTTCCGCAGCCTCCAAAGCGGTTGAATGCATGTAACTAATTGCGTATTCCTTCGTCTCCTCTGATAGAGTACCCTCGTGTATCAACAAATCCGCGTTCTTACTCGCTTCGATCACGCTCTCACACGGTCTCGTATCGCCGGTATAAACGATTTTCCTGCCCGGTCTCGGCGGTCCTAATACTTGTTCAGGCTTTACCTCTCTTCCTTCAACGAGAATAGAATGTCCCGATTGCAGTTTGGCGAATAACGGGCCGGGTTTTACGCCGAGCTCTATCGCGTGGTCTCTGTTGAATCTCCCAGGTCGCATATCCTCTTCCAGCACGTAGCCGATACTCACCACGTTGTGCACCGTTTTTACCGTTCGTATCTCGTAGCCCGCTCTTCGTACAACGTCGCCGGGGCTCAGCTCTATCGCCTTCACGTCAAAGCTCCTACCGGCGTAGCCCAACGCGAGCAGATGGTAGAGGAATTTATCCACATGCCTCGGCCCGTAGATTTCCAAGGGCTCTTCTCTACCTTGCAGTGCCATCGTCTGTAACAGACCAGGAATGCCGAGGACATGGTCGGCGTGGAAATGCGTGATGAAAATAGCGGTTATCTTCATGCCGGTCTTTGCTCGCATCATCTGCTGCTGCGCGCCTTCGCCGCAATCAAACAGCATCAACTCGCCCTTCCTATTCACTGCTATTGCTGATGGCGTCCTGTTCGGCGTGGGTGTCGAGCCTCCGGTTCCTAAAAATGTTATTCGTAGCATGAATCCTTTCTTTGTAATAGAAAGCTTTACCAAAGAATTAATTTTAGAAAAAAGAAAAAGTGTTACTACACGATTACTACACCGTATTCCGCTCCGGTCATCGTTATCTCTCTTTTCAGCACCTTAAAAAAGATCTTAAATGATTTGATGGCAGAATCAGCCCATTCATCAAGTTTTCCCATAGATCTCTCCAATTCTTTCTCCGTTTCGTTCTGGCTAACGCATCCGAACTGCTTTACTTGTTCCCAATTCTCCCGTAGATATTTGAACAGCGATGCCGATGCGAAATGCACGGGAACCAGCGGATGGTGTGCGGAAAGGTCAATAATCAATTGACTTTCCTGTTCCACTTCTCTATCAGAAATGCCAGACCACTGTATCGCTTTCCGCCGTGCGTCTTCGTGGATTACGCCCTTCATCTCTGAACTGAGGCTTTTGACGTTATGCCCCGCTAATTCCGCGTAGATTTCACCCTGGGCGAGTTCGTGTTCGAGCATATATCTCAGCATGTTTTTGGTTGCGGATTTGAGATACTCTTCGTTCATTGCGATGACTGAAAACCACAAGCCATGAAGTGAGAAGCGGCGATACATTGCAGCGCCGTAATCTAAAGAATCCTCAGTAGGCGCTAATATCGAAGGTGCGAAGATGAACGCTTTTGTTTTTAACAAGATGATGTTCTCGAGTCGGTCGCTGCCAACGAGTTGTTTGATTCTTTCTTCCTCATCGTCTTCCAGAGGAACGTGCATAGCGGCCGGATGATTGAGGTATTGTTCGTAACTTTTGATAATCTGATTTATTCTATACGGGTCGAGCTTCTTTAGCGTTGCCGATATTTCCTCTGCTTTGGTCTGCAACCACTTAATATACGCTTCGTCGTCTCTCCTTCGTAGTTCCTCGTCTCCTCCATCAGTCGAAATCATTTTTCTATATTGATTACTTAGAAAGGATGCTTTCTTTATAAAACGAGTTTTTACAGACCTTCTCGTCCAACGATTTTTTCTGACTAACGTCAATTATAGTTATAGTTAACAAGCTCAATTATTAGTGGGGATTCAAATCAAATGGAGCTGAAACTGAGTTCGCCGCAGGACTGCATTGGGGACTTCACGTACAACTTCATCTGGCAGCACAAAGGAGCAAAGCTCAATCCCCCCGGGACGATTCCGTCGCAGCTCGGCGCGAGTTATTCGTATGAAAATATAGTGGAGGCACTGAAAAGTGGTGAAGACGTGCACATCAAGGGCGACGTGGGCAAGAGGGTTGGTTCGAGTTTGGGTGTTGACCTCGTTTATTCCGGTGGTAACGGTAAGGAACTGCCTGGAATGGGATCCATAATTGTGGATGGAAATGCAGGTTCTTATCTCGGAATGAGCATGCTTTCAGGCGCTATTTACGTTATGGGTGACGTTAAAGAACCGCTTGGTAATATAGTGCAAGTACAATCCGATTTGGAGGGTTATAAGAAATTTGTTTCGATAACATGGCTCTTGCATCACCCGGAAGAGCGGGCAATAACCGCTATTCTTGAGCCTAACGAGTTCAAAGAGGGGGAGTTGCTTCTTACCGACGGAATTTTGAGGAGCACGCTTGCGGCACGATGTATGAACGAGGCGACGGTGCACGTAAATGGAGACGTTGGGATAAGCGTTGGGATATTGATGCGCAATGGGTTGGTCGTAATAGACGGGAATGCCGGTGTGAACGCTGCTGCATTGCTTAATGGCGGTACCGTTGTCGTATTGGGCGATGTTGCGGAATTTGTAGGCGTGGAAATGAGAAAAGGGGTTGTGCTCGTGAAGGGTAACGCAAAAGGTTTTGTCGGTGCTAAAATGACCGGCGGGCGGATAATTTGCAGGAGGACGAAGCCCATTCCGCCTGTTACGGAGAAAAAACTTGAAACGGGCGATTTAGCGTTGCTTTCGAAGTTCGGCGTTTCTGGACTGCTTACGCTGAATTATGGGCGATATGAGGTGTGACGAAGAATATTTCTTCCCGTAACCGCTTTTAAAGAAAAGGGCAAATTTATGCTGATAACAGCGCGGGATGCAACAAAAACAGAGAAAGGGTTATATAGAAAGAAAGTAAAGTAATAAATGATGAAGAAAGCGAGAATAAAATCATCGGACGATTTTGAGAAGTTACCGGAGGGTGAGTGGGTAGAGGTTCAGGGAGGGGATCTGGAGGTTGAATTAGTTGAAGAAGTGAACACGAAACTGCTGATAACTGACGATGAAGTTAAAATCCCCGTTAATGAAGCAGTTTATGGTAAAATAAAAGATAAAAAGATTTTAATTATGCCAGAAACAAACTGATAATTGTTAGGCTGCGGGGCATCGAGGATATTATAACATCTTTTTAAAGGAACGCAACAAATGCTTTTTAGGTTCTATGCAACATATCTTGTCATGACAAAACCCAAAAAGATTTTCTTCTCGTGCTCGATGCGGGGTGGATTCAGCAGACTCACGCAAGAAGAATTAAGAAAGATTCCTGACATAATAGAAGAGCTGGGGCTGATGGTGATAAGCAGGCATCAAACCAGCGAGAACTTTGAGGAAATCGAGTCGCGACTTACCGAGCAGGAGATTCACGATCGCGATTACCGATGGCTGACGGAGGCGGACGTCGTCATAGCGGAAATAACCAATCCGAGCCTCGGTGTCGGTGCAGAAATTGCCGATGCGGTTAATCTGGGCATTCCTGTGTTGTGCGTCTATAAACAGGAGTACGAGCACCAGATTTCGGCATACGCACGTGGTAAAGCGGGCGTGACATGCAGGGCGTATTCGGATTATGAAGAGCTGAAAGATGTAATCCGGGAGTTTACTTTTAGAGACCGTCGAAGGGATTGCAAAGGGGGCGTAAATTAAATGTTAAAAGAGGTTAAATGCTTAAAAATACACGAAGGGGCGTCCGTTGAGACGAAGCATGAGGTCGTAAAAGAAGAGCCTCTATCCCTCTCCATCAATGGTCGGCACTTTGTAACCGCGATGATCAGCCCGAAAATGAAGAAGGAGTTTGTCATAGGGCATCTATTCACAGAGGGTATTATAAGTGGGATTGAAGAACTGGAATCCTTGCAGCTCGTTGAGAATATCGCACGTGTACTAATAACAAACCCTCTAAAAGTAGTAGCGGCAAGAAAAACCATTGTGAGCGGCTGTGGCGGTGAGTCTTCGTTCTTAGACGAATCAAAATTACCAACGATAAAATCTAACTTGACAATTGATGCCTGCGATCTAATTGCGGGAGTGAGATCCATTCTGGGTTCACCGATGCACAGGATCACTGGCGGTGTGCATCTGGTAGGATTGTTTGGAAAACGAGATCACAAATCAATTCGGATTTGCATATCTGAGGACATAGGGCGGCATAACGCACTTGATAAAGTAATCGGCTACGGCTTAATCAATAACACAGATTTTGAACAGACCTTTATAGCGTGCACCGGTCGAATATCATCGGAGATGGCGTTGAAGTGTTCAATGGCGAATATTCCTGTCATCGCATCGAGAGGTGCAACAACGAGTCTGGCGATTGAACTCGCGGAGAAGACCGGATTGTGTATTATCGGGTTCGTGCGGGGTGAAAGGATGAATGTTTATACAAATAGATACCGAACTACTTTCTCAAAACCAGAATACCCATAACCAGCCCGTACTTGTTTAGCTAACCACAAGATTACACATCACGGGCTCCGCCCGTGCCCCCGAAAACCCTGGAAGGGTTTATTCCACGAGAGAATAACAATCGTAACCAAGTTTTAGCGCTTTATTGGTTACTTTATCCTTTATTAATCCAAATTTCTTGTGTTAATTATGGGGCTCTGCCCCATGTCCCCGCAAGCCCAGAAGGGGCTTATGTGAAATCTCGTGGTTTTTTACATCAGCTATACAAATACATACCAACGATTTTACATGATTCAATATCTTCTTCGCGGTTCCTGCTTCAAGACTTGGTCCGAGGAACACGACCACTTTTTCCCCTCGCATTCTTGCACCTCTCCCCTATCCGTTCATCATCTACCGCATACATCTCCAATCCAGGCACGATTACTCTCACCGCAGGCACTCGCAGCTCCTCTCTCGTTAAGTCCACTACTATCACGCGTTCTAATCCGACCTCCTTTAGACGCTCCACCATGTATTTTATATCATCGAGGAAATCATCGCTGTCCAGAGATTTCACAGTCCCAAAATCCTCCTCCTCTGTAATGTCGAACCAATGTTTGTTCCTCTTCCGTATCCATTCATACCCCATTATCCTTCTCATATCCGCAATATTGGTATCCTCCCTCGCACCGTGTATTTGCGTGAGTCTGCTCTGGGCAACCTCTGTCAACGCTCTCTTGACTGCAACCTCTGCGTTCGTATGCGTTCCCATACCGATGGTGAGCAGTGCTGGGTCCCTCAACGTAACGTCATCGGAGACAGCCGCAAAAGTCGGTATACCTATGTCACTTGTTATATCCCGTACAAGCACGGAAACGTCAGCAACAATGAATTTATCCACAAGATCGCGAATTTCGCCTCCATCTATTTTCACGCTAAGGCCGGTATTCCGTGTGATTTCCACCAGCGACCATGCATCTCTTTCTATCACTTCAGCAAGACCGTGAAAAATTGCCTCCTCCAGCTCGTTACCCACTGCCAATCCGTTCGTATTCGTCCTGAACAGCCTGACCCTATCATATCTTGAAGGCAGGGGATGAAAAACCGCACTCGCAGGCACGTATATCTCCTCCTCCTCGTGTATCAAATCATACCCCTTCACCCAGGGGATGCGAACTTCCTCAATATCCCTTACGTAATCCGGGAAAATCAATTCTTTCGGGTTTAAAACATTCTCCTTTTCGCTAAACCTCGAATAACTTTCTATTAAAAGCTTTCTGTTTCCAACCTCCGCGGAATATCGCTCTATCGCTTCCATCATTGCTGAGACTCTCGCTTCCTCTTCCGTCGTCCCCTTACCATTATACACCGAAATCGCTCCCTCTTCCGCAGTTGGTCTTATGCTCGAAAATACCGGTATCCCTATCCTGTCAAGTCCGGTTATGTCCGCAACCCTTGTAACACCCGCGGCGGGCATCTTTGACGCTATTCGGGCTAAAGTCTCCTCTGGAGAAACTGCACGGTGCGTACTTTCCTTATAACCCTTGATACACGGCTTGAGTTTCATTTTTATCATTAAAGAAGTCTAAGATAAAAAAACCACGAGAGTTCAAAATAAATAACCTTTTTCTAACCAGAGAGGAAACCCCGGTCGAGGATGAGAACTTTTCCTCCAAGGAAGATAACTAATAAACGCCTTTTTGTGTTATCCTTCCGTTAAATGTCACGTAAAGTCAATCAGGGCCGGGGCCGGGATTCGAACCCGGGTCTAGGGATCCACAGTCCCCAGGGATAGCCTCTACCACACCCCGGCCATTGGAACCAGCGTACAGAATAATACAAACTATTGAGTAGTTAACTATTTATTTCTTGGTTTACCATCTTTCCTGAGGACTTACCGGTACAAGTTTAACCTTCTTTGCGTCTTCTATATCGCGTGCATAAATGTGTAATGAATCACTGTAATCAATTATTCTTATTATCCGGCAGTTATTTGGCTTTATCACTTCACGATTAAGCATCTCGATTATGCAGACGATATTCGATTGCCACGCGGTAAATAGATCCCTTGATCTCCATGTGAGATGGACGTCCACGTTGTTTTCTGGGATATATCGAATTTGTAGCCGTTGTAAGCAGGGCGGTGAACTTCGTTGTATATCCGATGGAACGTACCATGTAATTGCCTGGGCTCTATTTGAGGTTATATTCTCCTTAATTTGGTCGGCTAAAGCGTTTTTTAATAACGTTATTTGATCAGAACTGTTAGAACTCGATGCAGGCTCATAATGTGCCAACCGATCAAAATATAGGTAACTGAACCGCTCATTTACGGGCTTCGACCTGTACTCTTCTATGAACGGTCTCGTGAACTCGTTACAGTATTCCTCTATTCGCCTGAAGGGATACTGAGGGTGTAATTCGCGTGCTTCGATTTGTTTGATTGCCGTACCGGTCATGCTGATCAGCATACAGGAATCTTTTATCGGTTTTCGCTCATCACCACCGCCGATAACCAAATCTGCGCCCTTACTAAGTACCGCATGGATTGCTTTAGCCCATGCATTATGGAAGTTTCGCTCTTCTATGTGGTGTGCAAATAGTTTCATGTGACGTTCACCCATCCATCAAGAAAGAATACGTCTTGAAGTTTGATAATTTATGGATTTTAATTATTTGGTGGATCGTGAAATGTCGAATTCGTTGATTTTACAAAGCTTTTCAAAAAAAAGAAAAACATTTTCCCCCAGTTATTTTTGACAAGAGGAAAAATCGTTCCAATCTTATTTACCTACGCATTCTCGACTAATATCTTTTCGGTCGATGTTTCTGGTAACATTCCTGACAGTAAACAGGCCTGGAGCCATCTGGTTTGAATGGTACTTGGCATTCATTCCCGCAGTCCGCACATGTAACCGTGTGCATCTCCCGAGGTGGGCGATCGAAACTCTGTCTTTTTCCGTCAAATTTTCCTCTCATCATATTATACCTCCGTATTATAGTGGACTCTTATTACTTAAATACCCTCACTCAAAAGCATTGGATATTAGTTGAACTCGTCTTTGGGTTTCATTAACGGAAAACTCGTCAAACTACCCTCTTCTCACACCAAGACCGTTTAGGAGAGATATTGGCGGTTGACTCCTCTGGATTGCAAGACGGGTAATGGGGGGGCGATATACGGCCATCTTTTGGCTAAGATTTTCCACGGCTTTGTTCGCTCTATCCCACGCGCAACAAACGAAAGCACTTTATATATACGAACATATAGACATACAGAGCTAAATATAGCTTATTACGTATAAGTCATATCTTAGCTTAACAGTTAGCGAAACGATGAAAATAGCTTTTTACCATCGCACGGTAAGTGGTGGAATAAAGACGCACGTTGAAGCACTCTCGCACGAATTCGAGAAGTTGGGACACGAAGTAAAGAGGATAGACCAGTTTTCGCTCGGCTCGCACATGCTGGGTAATTCCGAGGGCGGTATTTCGTATGGATTCGACTTCGCACTAAGAAAGATAAAAAAGGAAGTAGAAGATTGCGACATCCTCCATATACATCACGCAGCTACGTTTTCCGAATATTTCCTGCCCTTCTCTTCCATCTGCTCTGAAGTCAACATTGTCAATACGTTCCATATTCAAGCGGGGGAAGGTCTCAGCGGGGAAGTTGCAAAAACGCTTATATCAATGCTCGTTACTCTTTACACCGGTCGTTCAAAGAAATTCATCTCGGTGAGTGCGGAAATTGCAGAACATATTCGCCAGCATTGCTATGGGTATGGCTATGGGGATAATGGTAACGGAACTGAACTCGTGGTTATACCAAATGGCGTGGACGTAAATCGTTTTTACCCCGCGGAGAGGGATGAAAAAGAGAGCAACGGGAGGGGAAAGGGCATCTGTATAGGCTATCTTGGACGATTATCGCCTGAAAAGAATGTCATAAAAATGATAAAGGCCGTGAAGGCATTGGACGTAGATAACGTCTGTTTAAAGATTGCAGGTGCTGGCCCGCTGTATGCGAAAGTAAAAAGGCTGGAAGACGACCGAATAAAGGTTTTAGGGTACGTTGAAGACGCCCCTGCATTCTATCGAAGCGTAGACGTTTTCTTACTGCCTTCCAAGCTCGAAGCACAGCCAATTGCACTGCTCGAAGCGATGGCCTCGGGGCTGCCTATCATTGCTACGGACGTTGGTGATAACAAGCATTTTGTCCGCGATAATGGCGTAATCTGCGGCACGTCAGCGAAGGAAATAGGGGCGGCAATAAAAGAGATGCTACGAGAGGACCGGGAAAAGATGGGTGTAGAATCGAGGAAATTGGTTGAGCACGACTATACGTGGGATAAGATAGCAGCACGGACACTGGACGTGTATAAAGCCGCGCTATAACTGTTTTTGCGGCAAGATATGGTCAATCTCTAAATTTAAGATAAACTCTCTCGCCTCCTCCAAATAGCGGTCTTTACTAAGAACAGCCTTTTCCAACGTATATTTTTCATCAGAGAAGCAGACATAAACGGCTAATTCCACCTCTTCGCCTTTGCAACGGGCATGCACCCCTACCGGAAGCGAGCACCCACCACCCATTACTTTTAATACTTCCTTCTCCGCTTCAGCCTCTACCCTCGTCTTTGCGTCGTCTATCTCTTTTAAAATCTCACTCTCCTCTGACCCTTTTCTCGTAACGATCGCAATTATCCCTTGTCCGGGTGAAGGCACAAACGGGTCACAATCCAGCCTTTCATATTCTATATCCAGATTCAACCGTTCGAGTCCTGCTTCAGCAAGGATTACGCCATCATATTCGCCACTTTGGAATTTGTTAATCCTCGTGTCCACGTTACCCCTGATGTCCTTTATCTTTACCTTTACACCTTCTTTCTCCACGTAGTGCAAAAATTGATACTTCCTCCTCACGCTCGAGGTCCCTATCACTGCACCATTCGGCATATTAGCCAAACTATACTTCGACACTAACGCATCATAAGGCGAATCACGAGGCAAAACCGCGGAGGTCTCTAACCTTTCATCCCTTTCTAAAGGTATATCCTTCATGGAATGCACCGCGAGGTCTATTTTACCGGTTAAAAGCAACGTATCGAGTTTTTTAACAAAAACGCCCTCTGACGGCATTTCGTATAATCCTCTATCCGTTATGACATCGCCTAAACTCTGCACCGTTTTTATCTCGTACTCCAATCTTAGCTTTCTCAACCTTTCGCATACTTTTTCCGTCTGCAATATTGCCAGTTTACTACCGCGGGTTCCTATGATCATTTGTAACCTAAAAAGACATACTAAGTACAGCCTAAATTCTCCTCATATGCTTCTATCGTCCTTCTTATATCCTCGTCAGTATGCGCAAAACTTATAAAATTCGTCTCGAACTGCGAAGGCGGTAAAAACACGCCGGAATCAAGCATTTTATGGAATAACGCCATATATTTGTTTTTATCACACTCTAAAGCATCAGCATAATTCTTTACCGCTTTACCCGAAGGACTGAAAAACACCTTGAACATCGAGCCAACACCGGAAACGTAACCTCCGACTCCTGAATCACTCATTATTTCGTTTAAAGCAGCCCTCATTATTTCACCAAGTTTGTTTATTCTCTGTGGTACCCGCTCTCTCTCCAGTACTTCTATCGTTTTCAACCCAGCCGTGACGGAAACAGGGTTCCCACTAAAAGTTCCTGCCTGGTATACGGCCCCTGAGGGGGACACAAGTTCCATAAGCTCTCTTCTGCCACCGAAGACGCCGATCGGGAATCCGCCACCAACAATCTTACCTAAGATCGTTAAGTCTGCATCTATACCGTAGAATTCCTGCGCACCGCCCAGAGCGAGCCGGAAACCCGTGATCACCTCGTCAAGAATGAGTAAAACATCATTCTCCTGCGTTATTTCCCGCACTGCGCTTAAATAATTATCTTGAGGCGGTATAGGTCCCACATTCCCCATTACCGGCTCTATTATAACTGCGGCAACCTCACCAGAATTCTTCTCCAGCATATCGGCAAGTGCCGGGGCGTCATTAAAGGGAATTTGAAGCGTGTTCTTCACCGAGTCCTTTGGTATCCCTTTAGAGTCGGGAATGCCAAAAGTCGTTGCACCAGAACCGGCTTTGACTAATACGCCATCGTGCGCACCGTGAAATCCCCCTTCAATTTTAACTATTTTATCACGTTCCTTAAACCCTCGTGCAAGCCTTATCCCTGCCATCGTTGCTTCGCTCCCTGTATTAACAAACCGGAGCATCTCAACCGAAGGATAATGTGCTATTATCTTCTTTGCAAGTTCTATCTCCTTCTCATGCGGCGTGCCGTAGAGCCACCCTTCTTCAAGCTGTTCTCTCACTGCGGTCTTCACCTCTTCGTTTCCATGCCCTAAAACGAGTGGGCCGTAGGCTAAACAGTAGTCAATGTATTCTCTGCCGTCTACGTCGTATATTTTCGAGCCTTTTGCATGTCCCGTAAAGAACGGATACGGCTTGTATGCACGCACCGGACTGCTAACCCCGCCGGGCATGTATCTCGATGCGAGTTCAAAAAGCTTCTCGGATTTCATTTTCCCTAAGATTATAACGCATACCGGTAATAACAATAATAAAAGCGGTATTTAAAAATGGGGAGAGTATATCTTGTTGGTGTCGGACCCGGGGATCCTGAACTGGTAAGTTTGAAGGCTTACAGGCTCATAAAAGAGGCTGACGTGATATTAGTTGACAATTTGGTCTTAGGCGTGAAGGAGCTGATACCAGCGGGTAAAGAAGTTATTGATATTGGTAAAACCGCAGAGGAGCACAAATTTTCGCAGGATGCGATAAACCGCCTCTTAGTGGACCTGTCGGAGAAGTACGATAAGGTTGTGCGATTGAAAGGCGGAGACCCGTATATCTTCGGTAGAGGCGGAGAAGAAGCGATGTTTCTCAGGGAGAAGGGTGTTGAGTTTGAAGTTGTACCGGGAATAACATCTGCGGTTGCGGTTCCTGCTTTATTTGCCATTCCGCTTACATACCGTGGTGTTTCTTCTTCTGTTACAATAATCACGGGGCATGAGATGGAAGAGAAGGAAGAAAACATTAACTGGGAGGCAATAGCGAATTTAAAGGGCACTCTTGTTATCTTGATGGGTGTAGGAAATCTCGTTAAGAATGTTGAGGAACTGTTGAAGCACGGGATGTCTGCGGAAACACCAGTCGCGGTGATTGAGAAAGGATTCACAGAAGATGCGCGGATTGTGTGCGGAACGCTTGCTAATATCGTGGAAGTGGCTGAAGAGGAAGAGGTGAAGCCGCCTGCGGTGATTGTGGTTGGTGATGTGGTTCGTGTGAGGGAAAAGTTGGTTCTACATACTGAGAAGTGAGAAACCATATTGCTCGAAGCCCCGATTGAAGGCAAGCCTGTG
Organism: Methanosarcinales archaeon; assembly: GCA_030611585.1. Taxonomy (GTDB): domain Archaea; phylum Halobacteriota; class Syntropharchaeia; order Alkanophagales; family Methanospirareceae; genus JACGMN01. Next base: position 71,308 of record JAUWPM010000001.1, read on the forward strand.
AAGCAGCAGAGATAAGAGAAGATGTAGTAAAAAAGAGCAGGGATAACAAAGGATGTTACTGTTCATTCCTGCTGGAGAGTGGGGTAGATTTGAGGTATATTCAAGAACTCCGGGGTCATAAAAGTAGCAAGACGACAGAAATATATACTCGTGTAAGCAATAAAGATATGAGTAAGATAAAAAGTCCGTTGGATACTAGTAGAAAAGGAGGTGAAAAATGATCGAAAGTTTGGTTCGTCAAGAGTCTGGGATAACCGAAGTACTTCGGATTAATTCCCATATTGGAGGGATAAACGAACTCGAATTCGGTTATTCACCGTTATGCTCAATTCTGCCCTACGCCCACAAAAGAGAAAAGAAGTTATAATAACTCCTTCCTTTATTTTCTTAATGACCGGTGAAAGCATGAACCTCTTTTGGAAGCAGAGAGACAAGCCTGGCATTGATTATTCAGAAAAAGAAAACAACGTCACTCATGCGTTTCTTGTCACGGTTCGGGATGAGCCGAAGTTCCTCGCAGCCGTTCTCCAAAAAGCAGGTATAAAAACTAATCTGAAACCCGGCTACGAGGTCTATTTCCAAGTTGACAAGAAACGGAGGTATCAGACGCTTGACGCGGAAAACAAATTTATACTCTTCATATCTTCGAAATACAAGAGGGTAGAATTTGAATCTGATGGGGGAAAAGGCACGATACCTGATGGTCTTATCATTGACGGGAAGACATCAATTATTATCGAATCCAAAGTTACCTCAAGCAAAGATCGTGGTCAGCTTAAAAGGTACAATGATAAGTTTTACAAGGGCGCCGGAGAAGTACGGGAAATCTACTGGGAGAATATTTACAGTCTTGCCCGCCGGTACGTGCAGTCAGGCAGGAGTTCAATAGGGGACTACCTGCTCGATCAGTTTCATGAATTAACCCCCTCTCCCGTCACCAATAAACAAGCTTTCTTACACTTATCCCCATGCCTCCTGCCAGATGTATGAGGTAGAAAGCTAAATGGAAGGTACGACACACCCTCTTTTCAACACTTCTGCCTGTATATTGATGCAAA
>JAUWPM010000058.1 GCA_030611585.1 Methanosarcinales archaeon
TTTGCATCAATATACAGGCAGAAGTGTTGAAAAGAGGGTGTGTCGTACCTTCCATTTAGCTTTCTACCTCATACATCTGGCAGGAGGCATGGGGATAAGTGTAAGAAAGCTTGTTTATTGGTGACGGGAGAGGGGGTTAATCAAGAATATATAGGTGTTACACACGCCATATATAGAAGAAAGTGAGGACGCAAAATGGATAAGAAGCAACTACGAGGTGCTTCAGATAAAATACTCGGATATGTATATTGCAATCTTTAAAAAGAAGGTAATTGCCGCTTCTGAAAGTTTTATCAATATGTATGAAGAGGCAAAAAAGATAAGCGAGCATTTTGTTATCAGCCAAATGATCGGTGAGTCACGTGTTCTTTAGATACAGAAAAAATAAGTTCGGAATGAGCAAATTATCCGAATTGGTAAATGGGTTGGGTAAAGAATTGCCGATAACTTCTCAGATTCTTATTGATGTTAGATTCAAAAGGAAAGACGGTAGCTGGACAGATAAGATACAGATGATACTCGATACGGGTGCAGTTATCTCAATGCTTCCCATGGCTTGGTATTATGAATTGGACGCATCTGAATCTGTGGGATATAAGTCATATGGCGTTAATTAGGTATGATGGCATTATTAAAGTTTGATATTGAGATAGATGATGAACTGGCGATATTGAAGTGGGAATAGAAGTCCAACCATCGTCACAGGGATGCACCCGAATTTATTCCGATGGTGGCGAGGCTTTGACTTCATGAGCTTTTGCTTGCAGGTGAAAAGCTCATTTATCTGCCTGGATGGATGTTCCCGATTCCCTCCTGCTTACACACACGGATCAAAGGTTTCGATATATGCCTTCGTGCAACTGGTGGGACTTCATATAAACCCTCTTCTATCCCTCTATCCGCAATGTGAACCTCCTTTTCACTGCTATACGTCTTGCACCGCCTGCATCTATATCCCTGCGATCTGCCTGCGGATTCCATGCGTCTACCGCATTTAGTGCATTTCGGATTCGTTTTTACTTCCACGTTCAATTTCCGCAGCTCTATCTTCTCGAGATTTATCGTCCGGTTCTTGAACGACCCGTAGACCGTAACTTCATCACCAATCCGTAACTGCCGGATAATATCGCGAAAGCCCTTCGTCGGCTCGTATGCAACGCACTCGAGATGACCTTCTGTGTTTGTGTTTTGAGGAAGCGAGAGCGCAAATACCACGTGCCCTCCTTCTATCGTTCGCGGATTGGACTCCACCACACCATCCAAAATGTAAGAGTGGTAGTCGTGCACCGTGCCCTTAGCTTCTTCACAGGTAATTAAGTGCGAATCCGTGCCTTGATTCGTTACGAACAGCATTTTACGCTCCGTAGTCTCTGCATGGATAAGCTGGTATGCTTTGTATAGCGCATCTACGCTGTCCCCGCGTATCCCAAAGAGGACGGGACAAGGTGAATGCGGTGCAAGAACCAGTTTCTTATTCGCGAGATCTACCGTATCCCAGGTTGCGGGATACGTAGCTTCATCTGCATTCCACACACTCGCTTCCTCAATAAATCGCGACGTTCCCCATCGTTCTTTTCGCCGGTAGGCTATCAGCTCGTACGTGAAATCGTAATACGCAGGCTCGCGTTTCTGCAACACTAAAAACGAAGCAGCCGCTAACGCGCCTATTAACCCTCTCTTATTCTTTAAGCCGAAGTGATCGAACTGCAATTCTGCGATGATTGCATAAGCATGCTCTATCTTCAGTACGTCTCTCACCGCAGTTTCGTAAAAGTTCTTTAAGTTTAATATGTGTTTCTCGTGGCTCCCTCCTCCATTCATCGCACGTAAAGCGGTATCCTCAATGAAGACAACGCCGGGGTTTGTTCCCTCCTCCTGCACCTCCGAGAGTTCGCTCACTCGCGCTTTAACCACTTCTTTCACCTTTTCCTCTTTCCCCGGGCTCATATTTATTTCAAAGGCTACTGCACCGTTGCCTCGTGTTTTAAAGGGGATGCACGGATTCAGTCGTACCAATCGCGGAGTTGAAACGTCTCCGTATCCTTTTAGTTCGTCAACTAAAACGGCACAGAGGTACGTGGTGCACATTCCTTTTCTCGAATCCGTATCGTCTATTCCGATGATCATTCACACGTTATTTTAAAAAGAAAGTTTGATCAAAGAAATAAAAGAGAAAAAGTGTGAAGAAAGCTTTATAAGGGCATATTTTAGAAGATAGATAAGTAACATTTGAGTGAATGAGGGATGAGAAATGGGAAAAGATTTTGTAATGAGGAGAATTATCTCGAACCCGGACGTCTGCGGTGGAGAGCCCTGCATTAAGGATACTCGGATACCCGTGTATGTAATCTTGAGCCATCTGGCAGCGGGCGAGGACTATGGCACCATATTAAAGAACCTCCCTCGTCTTAAAGCTGAAGATATTACGGCTTGTTTAGAATACGCTGCATATTTAGCTACGGAAAAAGCGGTTTACGCATGAAGATTGTAATCGACGAGAATGTCAGTTACGGAGTTGTGGAAAGGTTGCGAATGAGCGGCCATGATGTTATTGCTATCTCCGAGATACCAGAAAGAGGGATCTCGGATGAGGACGTTTATGCCTTAGCATTACGGGAAGAGGCGGTTCTTGTTACCAGAGATTATCATTTTACCAACCCTGTTCGCTTCGCAGCGGAGAAAACAAATGGAATCATTTATATCCGGCATGGCAATTTGAAATCAGAAGAAGAAATTAAGCTGGTTGAAGATTTTCTCCACGCTCACGATTTGGAAGTATTCAGAGGAAAATTGGTCACGCTTTACATGGATAGTGTAAGAATCCGCTGATCGAACCAAAGTTAAAAAGGTACTGAATACAGAAAACCTTGACTCAAAGCATCCTTTTAGTTCTTTCTTTTAGCACAGGTTCTTTGTGAAAGAAAGTTTGAGGTCTGGCCCCTTATTTCCAAAATTATATATACCTCCACGCGCATTCTAAATTACGTTACATTAAGAAACCCAAAATGAACCCATATTACCTGACATTGATGCTGTACCTATTCTTGATTTACTGGTTTATCGTCGTAGTGCTTGATAAAAAGGGCATTTTGGAACGGTATAACGTCTCCACGATCGGGCCCATCTTGATGATAAGGACAAAGCGAGGTGGGAAGTTGCTGGAGCGCTTGTCAAACGGTGCGAGCAGAGAACGATTCTGGCGGGCTTATGCCAACATCGGCACGGTTTTAGTGCTTGTAGCCATGGTATTTATGTTCATTCTCGTGGTATACGGCACGTATGCAACGTTTATGGTGCATCCCGAGCCATCGAAGGTGAACGAACCGCGGAATTGGCTGCTTATACCGGGATTGAACGAGTTTATACCGATGTGCGCGTGGGTTGGCTTTGTGATTGCGTTAGTGGTGCACGAGTTCTCTCATGCGGTATTGGGCACCGTAGAGAAGATAAAAGTGAAGTCAATGGGACTTCTGGTTGCGTTAGTGCCGATAGGAGCATTTGCGGAGCTTGACAGTGAGCAACTCTTTGGTGAAAAAGAGAAGAAAAGCGGTGAAGAGCGGATAGAAGCGACTGAAGCGGCGGGAGAACCGGAAAAAGTCAGGCGGAAAGTAGCAACGTCTCGTGAACGAACGCGCATACTCTCTGCGGGTGTGACCAGCAATTTCTGCGTGGCGTTCGTTGCGTTTCTATTATTCTTCGCTATTCTCTTCTCTGTGCAGCCGGTTAGCGATAACGTGCTGTATATTTATAACGTTGCCGATGGAAGCCCTGCGGAGAGCTTGGGAATGGGTGCTGGAATGTTCATCACCGCGGTTGACGGTTCACCGATTACACGTGTAGAAGAACTGAATTCGGCGCTGGAAGAAAACGAGGAGACGGTGGTCAGTGCGGTGGATAAACGCGGAACGGAAAGAGCACTGGTAGTGCATCGTGGTTCTGGAAGCACCGGAGTGATCTTGGTAAGGGTTGAAAAAGACTTGCCCGCAGCTAAAGCTGGTTTAACCGAGGGCATGCGCATAACGCGGATGGATACTACGAGCATAACCAGTTATGATGATTTTCATGCGTTCATGGATCGTACTAAACCTGCACAGGTAATAGAAGTGCAAACGGACGAAAAGACGGTTAGTATAAAGTTGGCAGACTCTCCTTTTGGTGATATAGGATACTTAGGCGTTCTCGTCACTAATAACCCTCAGGGAATGGTAGTAGTGGATTTTTCCGCACATGAGTACCTTGGAGGGTTGAGAAGCATCCCTTCCGCTTTTAGCTCCTTTTCACCACCTCGGTGGTTAAATAGCTGGTTGTGGCTGACTGTCATGCCAATTGCGCCTCTTTCTGCTGGTGGGTTCGGTGGCTTTAGCCCTCAACTTTCCCATTTATACGAGCCGGTGGGTCTTGCATCATTATTCGGCGGCGGTGTTTTCTGGATTGCGGATGTGCTGTTCTGGATAGGCTGGATCAATTTCTACGTCGGACTGTTCAACTGCCTGCCCGCTATTCCGCTCGATGGCGGCTACGTATTCAGAGAGATGCTGAATCCCGTACTGAGGCTGGGTATAAAGGATGAGCGGAAGAAAGAGAAAATTTCAATGGTAATCACTGCCGCCATCGCGATTTTCATCGCGTCTTCCATCGTCTTCATGTTGGCGGCTCCTTATGTGCTGTAAAAACGCCAATAATATCGTCTCTTGCTATCAACCCTACCAATTTCCCTTCGGCATCCACCACGGGAATCCGGTTAAAATCGTTCTTATGCATTATCCGTGCGGCATCCGAGATAGAATCGTCGGGTGAGATCGTTACTGGTCTCTTCGACATCACGTCCTTTACGTGTCCTTCGAACAGTGTGCCAATTTCTTCTGGAATTTTCTTTACCTTCTTCATGTACGCAGAGAGCGAGAATACGGGAAAAGGATTCAGTGGGTCTATATCCGGAAAGGGAACCGTTGCAGTTAATTTCATAACGTCCGCCTCACTGATGACGCCAATGACCTTTCGGTGATCATCAATCACCGGGGCACCGCTGATTCTATTCGCTCTCAACGTCTCAACTACCTGATGAATCGTATCGCTTGGCTTGAATGCGATAACGTCGGTCGTCATCAGTTCTTTAACTTTAACATCCGTTTTTGTTTGCATTGCCCTTTCCCTTATTTTTCATAAAGCGAAGCGATTATGTCCGCTCTGGTAACGATCCCTACTAACGTACCCTGTCCGTCCACAACGGGCAATCTATTGAACCCCGTTGCGTGCATAATCTGCGCAGCATCATTAATTGACGTATCAGGCGATATCGTTTCGGGATTCTTTGACATGACTTCTTCCGCTTTCATCTCGCTCGCCTTTTCGATATCCTGCTGGATGTCGTGTGATTGCTCTTCACGTAAATGTAAAATGTCCAGGGTGGTCAAGACGGGCGTGTACCAATGAAACGTGTCCAGGACCTTTAAAATGTCCGCTTCACTGACCACTCCAACCACTTCTTCTTTGTCGTTGAGAACCGGCGCACCGCTGATTCTATTCGCTTTGAATACCGTTGCAACGTCTTGCAATGAATCTGTCTCCTTCACCGTAATGACCTTCCGTGTCATAACCTCTTCAACTTTCTCTTTCATTTTTTGGTCGCGACTCACCTTTCTGCTCTCTAAGTTAGTTTTATTCAGTATCAAGCATGGATAAGATAAAGCAAAGCTACATACTGCTCGGTATGCCAATCACTTTTCGTATCATCTGCGCTATGGGTATCGAGCAGACCATGTACCAGAGCACCCAGTAAGGAAGACCGAATATAAAACTCGCGGTGAGCTCCTTTCCACCGATTAACGGGAAAATCACCGCTCCAACCGAGGCTGCTTCTATATATACCCAGATCCACATGAATATCGGTATTGTAATAATACCAATGTACATCATGGGCTTCATCTGCTGCCTCATCATCTCACCGGAGAATTGCGTTTGCTTCCTCATTATCTCTTCCTTCTTCTTCTCCAGCTTCTTTAGCCGTTGCTTGTTGTCCTCACGCTTTGCTTCCATCAACTCTTTCTGCAGCTCCCGCATCTGCTTCTGATACTGCTTCGACTTCTCCATCATATCCCAATTCGTCGTGTATTTCTGTACCACCGACGTGTAGAAGCCGGTAACCACCGATAAGATGAGGATGGTGATCAAGAAATTACCAACACTATCCGCGAGAGGACCAAGAACGACATCCAAAGCATCGCCCATTCCTTCCCGGAGCCCCGGGAATATAAGAATACCAAACATAACGAAGAAACCTAACCCCATCACTGCGCCTTCTACAATCTTCTTTATCTGCTCTTTCTTTTGCTGTATAACTCGCTCTTTCTTCACCATTTTCCGTTAGATACATACATGTGCGGTATAATATAAAGTTTCGTTGACTTGGGTTGTAGTGGATTTCTACGATTAAAGGATTACAATTGCACGTAGGCACTCACCGTATCATCCAGCACTTCTGCCATCGTGGCGTGAAAAACCAGCTCCTTATTTAGTCGTGCTGCTATTCTTCTCTTCGCATACTCGTCTTCTACGAATTCGACATTACGATAAGAGACTTTTTTGAGAATGAGCCCGAAAGCAGGTGCGGGTTCGACGTGCTCTGTCACTCGTAGTTCCACGAGGCCCTCTACCCATTGCCGGTTTTTCGTGCCGCCACCGACCAGTTTCAGTGTGGAGATAATTTTTCGCACCATTTTACGGAGAAAGCCGTTTGCTTCTATGTCAATAACCACAAACGAATTGCTTCTTTCTGTCGCTAGCTCTACCCGTTTTATCTCTCGTATCGGTGAGTAATACTCGGCTTCGTGCTCATGATGCCCCGGCGGCTGAGCGAAGTTAGAGAAATCGTGAGTGCCGATAAGCAGTTCCGATGCTTCTCGCATACGCGTTATATTTAGACCCACATCGGGTTGCAACGGTAAGAAATAGCGGTATTCACGACTAATAGCATCCTTACGAGCGTTAAAATCCGAGTACGGTTTTGCGAGCGCGAATGCCCATATATCGTCCGGAAGCATACTGTTTATCATTCGGGGTGTCACGTTGGGATTCGCGGTATCAAAGGAAACCACCTGAGAGAGCGCATGCACGCCTTTATCAGTCCTGCCTGCGGCGGAATAATTCGATGCTACCCGATCTTCGATGATATTGAGTTTCTCCAATGCCCTGAAGAGTTCGCTTTCTATCGTTGGACCCACAGACGGGGGCTGAATCTGAAAACCATGATAATGCGTGCCGAGGTACCCAAGTTTGAGTGCTATCCGCTCCATCTCTTCTTGCATTCTCCCACCGTAATCTAAAAAAGTCAGTAATAGAAATAAGAAAAAAATAGAGGGAAGTTATAGGTTATATACAATGGTAAAAAGGGTAAAGAAGAAAAAGGGCGAAAACACAAAAATAACCGAGGGGAATTGTAAGCAAAAGCTTTTTGAGTACGCTATGTAGCACTATCTGCAAGAAATGGAAAATGCGAGTCTGGAATGCCCATATAATTTAGAAGAGCTCGATTCTGAGTTTGCATTTAAGGAATTTGCTGAATGGTTTACATCCAAAAGAATACAACCATCAACGGGAAAGACAGTTGTTAGGGAGTTTGTGGAGAACTATGAGAAGGATATGGAGCCGGGATTAAAAGAGAAGCTACTTCAGTTGGAAACGATGTTTTATGGTGAGTTTGAGGTTATCGCAACTGGCGACACCCAGGTGATACTTGCAGCTATAACGAGTGGAGAGAGGTACAAAGTTAAACTTTTTGAAGAGAACATAGCTGCATATAAGGTTGGAAGAATTGTTCGAGGGAGAATACATCCCTGGGGAGATGTTTACCGATTTGCAGGGATTATTCGCGTTAAACCGAGCAACGAGGAGATAGCACGCAGGATGGGCTTAATAACCCCCGGAATGGTAGATTCGCTTATGGGGCGGTATGATAAAGACATGATTAAGAAGGCAGAAAGCATCATATTAAACCCGAAAAGCACGCTATCAAGCGTGTTGAACAAATATCCTGCGCAATGGGTGGATGGGATTTGTAAGGCGCTTGGAATCGCGGTACAAGGTGAGAAGAGAGAAAAAGTGAAGATGATTGCGGGAAAGTACCAGTCTATGGAGATTCAGACCATTTTGGAAGGATTACCACTGCAGTGCAAAGAAGCTTTGAAGCTTGTATTGGAAAAAGGCGGTTGGGTGAAGTATTCACAACTCGCATCAAGATTTGATGATGAAATAAGCTATGGGTGGGATGAAGACCCCCCGAAGTCCACAATAGGCATAATACGGCTTCATGCACTTCTCCTTGTGGGGCGAATGGGCATTAGTGGGAGAATGTATAAGATCGCAGTTGTGCCTTTAGAGCTGCGAGCAGTAATCGAGAAGTACATACTCATGTGAGTAATAAAGATTTAACCTAAACGAGAAAACCAAAATTGTTGACACAGATTAACACTCGTGGGCTCTGCCCACGTCCCGCAAGCCCTGAAAGGGCTTAATGATAAAAAATCAACTTTGTTCTTCACCCTAAATAAATCCGCGTAAATCAGTGTTAATCCGTGTTCGCTTAAAGAGAACAGTTATACTTTATATACAATAAAAAACCCCGTAGATAGGTTGTTTGAAGATAAGGAAGGAGGTAGTGTAAAAGGATGATTGGGGAACGTTTTGGAGAGAAAAAGTGCTCATCCAGGGGGATGTATATGCGAAGTATTGCGGATATAACTAAGCTATGTGCCATGGTGCGAAAGCTTTTAATCTGATGTAAGAGTTATAGTAGTTATATGGACAAGCGTCAATTGATTGAGGAGTTGAAAAGGAATCCAAAAAATGTTCGTTTTAGAAAATTGTGTACGATTGCTGAAGCATTTGATTTTAGATTTAGAGGAGGAAAGGGCAGCCATCGTATTTATGTCCGAGAGGGTATAGAGGAAATGCTAAATTTCCAAAATGTAGGAGGGAAAGCAAAAACTTATCAAGTAAAACAGCTTATAAAGATCATTGAGAAATACAATCTAGTAGAGGAGGGAAAATAACATGTATAAGTACGCAATAGAAATATTTTATAGTGAAGAAGATGGCGGGTATATAGCAATTATACCTGAGTTGCCCGGGTGTTCGGCATTTGGAGAAACCGATGAAAAAGCATTAGAAGAGATAAAAATTGCCATGGAACTATGGTTAGAAACTGCAAAAGAAGAGGGAAGAAAAATTCCACAACCACACGGAAAAGAACTCCTCAAGATTCTCTACGAGGATGCATTTCGCACCACACGCCCTAAACGGGCTGGCGTATAACAATGGTATATCTGGCTCACTTCGTTCGCCCAAATTTTTGCTTTCGGCAAAAACTTCCGATACGCCAAAACGTATCTGAAATTGCGGTAAAAAAGACTATGCAAAAATTTATCACTGGCATTTTAGGATAAAAGGATAAAGAAAGACGACATGGAAGTCAGAACAATTCTTGTGGAACCGAAGAACGAAGAGAATATAGGCGCGGTAGCGCGCGTGACAAAAAACTTCGGGTTCTCAGACCTTTATCTCGTCAATCCGCCGAATATCGGGAAGAAGGCGTTCTCGGTCGCTTCTCACGCTTACGACGTGCTCAGCGGATGCACAATAGTGAACTCAATAGAAGAAGCGATTGCGAACTCCGCTATTGTCGTTGGCACCACCTCTCAGCCGGGCATTTCGGTTAATAGACACCTTAGAATGCCTTTCTTCTCACCACAAGAGCTGAAAAAGAAGGTAGAAGATAAACGTGGAATCGTAACCCTTTTATTCGGTCGTGAGGATGTTGGGCTCTTGAATAAGGAGCTTATGCGGTGTGATCTCGTGGTCTGTATTCCTACGAGTCCCGGCTATCCCGTGATGAACCTCTCGCACGCAGTTGCGATAGTTTTGTATGAATTACGCGATGCTGGAGCGGATTCCGGAGAGCGACCATTAGCACGTTTAGAGGATAAAGAACGTTTGTTCGCTCATATAAGGGCGTTTATGGATGAGATTGGCTATACGGAGTATAAAAAGGAGAAGACCGCGCTCATGCTCAGAAGAATACTTGGCAGAGCTGAACTCACGGCGAGAGAGGTGCAAACGCTGCGGGGAATCGTAAGCAAAGCAGAACGGAAAATGGGAATGGGAGAGGATGAAACGCCCGAACACAGATGTACCGAATAGCGATATACCCGTAATAAAATATAAGTTTTGATCCCTCCTTTTTTTAAAAAAAGGTATTTGTTTAGCTAACCACCAGATTACACAGATTTACACGAGAAAATGAGAAGATGGAAGGAGTTAGAGAACAGAAGTCTATTTTCTATGTCCTCTGATTTCTGGTCTTGTGATAATCTTGTGGAATCTCGTGGTTTTTTAACATAGCTATACTTATTATGAAAAAGTGTGAGGATAAACGGGGCATAAAACAATGAAAGTCGTCATTTCGTTGAGTGGCATTTTCTTCTCGGATGCCGAGACCATAAAGAACGTTGCAGAAGTCTTAGAGGAGCTTGTGAAATCGTGCAATTTATACGTAGTTACCGGTGGTGGAGAACGAGCGCGTGAGTATATAAGCATAGCACGTGATTTGGGTGCGAACGAAGCACTCTGCGATTATATGGGAATCGCGCTAACGCGAATAAATGCGAAATTGCTCATCTCCACTTTACAAAATGCGTATCCCGAGCCTTTTCTCGATTATAAAGACGTTACCGTGGCTAAGGTGAACGACAATGAGGAGCGAATCGCAGTTATGGGTGGTGTAAGTCCCGGTTATACGACTGATGCGGTAGCTGCGATCCTCGCGGAATACGTTAATGCTGACCTCCTCCTCGATGTGACCTCGGTAGATGGCGTCTACGATGCGGACCCGCATATCAATCCAACTGCTAAGAAATACGATAAGCTCTCGCCTAAGGAACTCGTAGCAGTTACGATGAAGGGTGATCTAAAAGCAGGGTCGAGAATCGTTATAGACCCGGTTGCCGCGAAGATAATAGAACGAAGCGGAATAAAGACCATCGTCATTGACGGCGGTAATCCACGTGCTATTATAGATGC
>JAUWPM010000096.1 GCA_030611585.1 Methanosarcinales archaeon
CCCCCCCCCCCCCCCCCCCCCCCCCCCCCCCCCCCCCCCCCCCCCCCCGGCCCGCCCCCCCCAGACACTCCTCGCTACGGGTGTAGAAACCTATATGGGATACCAATTTATAACCGGGCAGGAATTGATGCTGAAATTTGAGGAGCAGGTCAGACAGTTTCCTATTCCTTTATTGATTGGAGAGGAAGTGACAAAGCTCAGAGAGGATGATAATTTTTTCGCGGTATTGACTTCTAATGGTAAGAAATTCAATTGCAAAGCGGTAATTATTGCATCCGGTAGACGTGCAAGATCCCTAAGGTGCCACGTGAGAAAGAATTGATAGGCAGAGGCGTAAGTTATTGTGCTACTTGTAACGCTCCCCTCTTCGATGGAATGGATGTAGCGGTAATCCTGCTATTACTGCTGTAAATGAACTTACGAATGTTGAATTCGCAAAGGATGTGCTGAAACTTAACGAATTACGAGAAATAGAGGTAGATTGCGACTGTAATACGGGCGTTTTTGGCATATTCACGGCTGGTGACGTAGCTAATGCACCGGAGAAACAAATTATCATGGCTGCTGGAGAAGGCGCGAAAGCGGCTCTAAGTGCATTTCGGTATTTGATAAAGACATAATATAAAAATAAAAAATGGGGGTATTAGATTTATGCGAGCTATACCTCTTTTGGCGTTATCCACTCACTCTTTACGAAAACGTTCGTAAGTTTCCGGATTCAATCCCCCCCACCAAATAGAAGCTCAGCTTTCACAAATTTTTCGTAGCTTTCCGGACTCATTCCCCCGCACGTAGGGTACCAATAGACTTCTGAATTTTCTACATCCTTCCCGCTATTATCTAGTGTCTTAAATACATAACCCGGGTGCCTCTCCTCGCATTTCTCACAAAGCTTCTCATCCACTCTGGCGATGATCTCGAAAAGGCCAACCTTCTTTCGATACTCCAGAGGTTTATCAGAGATTTTCTCCCAATCAGACGGGAACTTCCCGTATTCTTCATCCATCTTACTATTTACCTCAATTAAACTTTGGTTCGAAGATACATATAAAGGTATACCATTATTCTACGTGAGCTTGCGGTACATAAACAAAAAAGAGAAGTGATAAAAAAGAATGAACAGAAGAGTATTAAAAGAAGAAATAGGAGACCGATTCCAGCAAGAGACGAAGTATAAAAGGGGTCATCTTCCCGCCTGGCGCTTAGATTGGGCGAGCAAAACAGATACGTATAAGCGGTACCCCACAGCGCCAAAAGTCCTGCTCGAACCATCGGAGGAGACAGGAAGAGCATCATTATGGGAAGTCATGAAACACCGCCGAAGTGTTCGGCACTTCACAGATAAAACGGTGACAAAATCAGAACTATCTCAACTGCTGTGGGCAGCACAGGGTATTACCAATCCAGAATCTGGGTTTAGAACCGCGCCATCAGCCGGTGCATTGTATCCCATGGAAACGTATCTCGTGGTCAATTCCATAGAGCAAATAGATCCCGGTGTTTATCATTATGCAGTAGATATGCACGAACTCGAACAGTTACGAGCGGGAGATTTTCGTAGCCATGTTAAACAGTCTGCCCTTGATCAAGAAATGGCGTACCATGCAAGCGTGGTCTTCATCTGGACTGCCATCTTCGCACGTTCAAAGTGGAAATACACGCAAAGAGCCTACCGCTACATATATCTGGATGCCTGGCATATAGCACAGAGGAGAATGTCGTTTACATGACGGTTGTCGGGAAGGAAAAATAGAAGGAAAAATAGTATGGTTAGCATTCGACCTGCGGAGGAATCTGATGAGGCGTCAATTTATAATTTGATTACTTCATTAATGGGTTTTCTGCCTGATCGTAAGTCGCTTCATGATGTTTTTGCTCGTAATCTCTGTGACAACAACGTGCTGTATTATGTTGCCGAGAGCGAGGGGTGTGTTATTGGCTTTGCAAGCTTACATATCGAGTTACTACTCCGTCATGCCGGACTGGGAGGCGAGATTCAGGAATTGATTGTGCATGAGACATTTCGCAGTAAAGGTGTTGGCGCTCAACTCGTGTCGAGACTTGAACAGGAGGCAGAGAAGCGAGGCTGTGTCTCTATTGAAGTGACTACGAGAAAAGCATGGGTTGAAACGCAACGATTTTACGAGCAAATGGGCTTTGCTCGAACACATATAAATTTTACAAAAAAAACTTATAAATCCCTATAAAGCGTTATATCGCAACCCGTACAGGTAAGACACATCGTCTGCGAGACATCTACACGAAGACCGTACTTATCTATTATTTCACGTGTCATCAGTGCAAGTTTAAGCAACCGCTCAGCACGGGGTCTTGTTGCCTCAAGCTCGTCTTTGCGTAAGGGTTGTATGGTTATTGGATGTAGAACGGGTATCACACCTATTCTTGCCAAATACAATCATAGATACAACGTTCGCTCAGCGTGATGTATGCTTGCTCTGGACAATGCGCGAGTATTTGCTCAATTTCGCCTCTAACAAGTTCTTTATTGTCTTTCAGGATTATAAAATCGTTGTCCTTTTTTATTGGCAATTCTTCTTCAAAATCCAGTAGAATTGAAACAGTTGGACTGAACATTCCAGTCGCCTTCTCCGTTTCGAGAAGCATTTCGTCTTTCGTACCAATCAATCTGCCAATTCGTTCTCTCAAGATTCCATTCCATTGAAGTTCTCCACATCCGTGGTTTCTAGATCGCGTAGGCTTGGGTTGCCATATATTACCCTTTTCTCTTTGCCGATAACTTTCCCGTTTTCTCTAATCTTCACGAACGAGCTTTACATAAAAATTTTCGTCCCAGTTGAATCTGTCCATCCCACATAATCATCAACAAGCACATCATTTTTGTATATCTCAAGATACCTCTCCTCATTCTTAACACCACCCTCTAAGAAAAACAATTCATCGTCTATTACCTTCGTCATCCAATAAATAACCCCTGTTGTGAATTCAGCAGGTCTATTCACATAAATTTCAGGGTATTTGTGATCCCACTTACGGACATACCAACCCTGAGATAATGTATTAACAGTATATGCAAATCCCACCCATTAGATACGTGTTCGTTTATTTCATAGCGTGTGAGAGGTTCATAAATGATATAAGGCTTCTTCACATCGGTCGCATCTATAGTTATCGTTGCGATTAGTAGTAACAGTAAAACGATGCCAATAGTTATGCAGATCTTACCACTCACTTCCTTAATAACACTGCTATTCATCACAATATAAAAGCTTTTCGATTTTCCACTACTACTCTCACGCCTAAGAAGAAGCTCCACCGACCAATATCTTCGTCACCCGTACGTGCGGCGCGTATTCCGACACCGGTACGTCCTGACCATCTTTACCGCAGAATCCTATTGTCCCTCGCTTCTTATCGTTACCCACGGCGTCTATGCTCTTCAATACGTCTAAGGTTCTACCGGAAAGTGAAACGTTCTTCAATCGCGTTGAAAGCATACCGTTTTCGATCAGGAACGCCTCCTCCGCACTGAACTGGAATTCGCCCTTTACGGTATCTACCTGCCCGCCACGCATGCCCTTCGCATAGATGCCAAACGGTATATCCGCACGCATCTCGTCAAACTGCCAGTCCCCTTCCTCAATCACCGTGTTGCTCATCCGAACTATCGGAAGATCAGAATAGTCCGCGGCTCGCGCATTCGCGGTTGGTTTTGCGTCTAACCTGCCTGCGGTTTCGCGGCTGTGCAGATAAGAAAGCAGCACACCATTTTTTATTATCTCCGTCCGATTTGACCGCATCCCCTCGTCGTCGTACCGGTAATAGCCATGCGAGCACTCGATGGTCGGATCGTCCGCAACGGTCAATCCTTCGTATGCTATTTCCGCACCTAATTTACCTTTCAGTATTGATTCGCCGTATAGCACGTGGTCCGCTTCCGCAGCATGCCCCAGTGCTTCGTGCATGAAAACCCCGGTGAGCCGGTTGTCCATAATTACGGGCAGCTCACCCGCAGGCGGCAGTTTCGCATCAAGAAGTCGAACGGCTTTATCCGCAGCCTTTACGGCTACCGTCACGGGATTTTCCTCTTTTATGAATTCGAAACCCGCCACCGCACCTACGCTCTCTCTTCCTTCCTGCAACACGTCCCCCTTCTTCGCAACCGCACCGGCACGCATAAACACGGCGGGTGTTTCCGTTACGATATAACTCCCATCGGAATTTGCGTAGATCTGCTCTTCGTAACCGTCGAGGTATAATATGGAAACGCTTTTTATGAGGTCTGAATGTGCCTTTGCCGCGTCATAAGCATCTTTAACCATGCGCTTCTTCTCTTCAATGCTAACATCGTCGGGGTTGATCTTCGGCTTGAGCTTGAAATGGTCAGTCCGTGATGGTGCATCAGCTATGGTTATAGTTGCTGACTTCTTATTCGATTCCGAGACCGAGAGCGCTCGCCCGATGTTCAAAGCGTCTTCAAACGCATCTTTTATTGCGGGTCGTGCGAGGTTATTAGAAGAAGCGAATCCCCACGAGTCCTTATAAAGAACGCGTACACCTATGCCCTGATCTATGCCATAGCTCATCTCTCTGAAGACGTCATCCCGCAGATCTATCACCGTTGCGTAACCTCTTTCCAGACGGACATCCGCGTATTTCGCGTGGTTCGATAGTACAAAATCAATCGCTTTTTTAATCTCTTCTTCCATTATGGAGGAATATAAAAAGAGGAATATTTATAACTTGCTACGACAAAGAGAGAGTATAAAAAAGTGGGGGACCGTAGCTCAGACTGGGAGAGCGCTCGGCTGAAGACCGAGTTGTCCCGCGTTCAAATCGCGGCGGTCCCACTCACTGACCAATGCTTTTACGCTTTTAAGGCTCTCCGGTAATTCTCCTTTGAATCCTGCGTCTTATTTTTTCAAGGGCTTGGTACGCTCTGTCTTTCACCTTTGTTCCAGCGTATTTATCTTCGTCTTTTAACGCTCTTTTTAACGACTCTACAGCACGATTGTCACCTATCGTACCAAGCGCATCTGCTGCGCTCCCTCGAACAGAACTTTCTGTATCCGTAGTAAGTGCGTTTAGTAGCGGGTCTATCGCCTGCTCGCTTCCTATTTCACCAAGTGCATCTGCTGCTCTCCCTCGAACATCACGATCTTCATCTGTAGTAAGTGCGTTTAGTAGCGGGTCTATCGCCTGCTCGCTTCCTATTTCACCAAGTGCAAATGCTGCTCTCCCTCGAACAGAACTTTCTTTATCCGTAGTAAGTGCGTTTAGTAGCGGGTCTATCGCCTGCTCGCTTTCTATTCTTCCAAGTGCAAATGCTGCTCTCCCTCGAACATCACGATCTTTAGCGGTAGTAAATGCGTTTAGTAGCGGGTCTATCGCCTGCTCGCTTTCTATTCTTCCAAGTGCAAATGCTG
>JAUWPM010000114.1 GCA_030611585.1 Methanosarcinales archaeon
ACACGTGCAGAATTCTCTATAATGATTGCCTTACTGAACGGAGAGATGCGTGGAAACAATGTAGAAAATCTATCAACTATTATGATCAGGCTAACCAACTCTCAGAGATTAAGAAGTTTGATAGTGATCTGAGATCCATACATTCACAGGTCGTCCAGGATGTTTTGAAGCGGGTTGATAAGGCCTATCAAAACTTCTATCGCAGAGTTAGAAACGGAGACAGAAAAGCAGGCTTTCCAAGATATAAGGGTAAGGATCGATATGATTCCTTCTCATATCCTCAAAGCAGGTTTGAGATCGAGGATAGCAAACTTATCCTATCAAAGATTGGTGGCATCAAAATCAAACAGCACCGTGAGATTGAAGGAGATGTTAAGACGTGCACAATCAAAAGAGATGTGGATCAGTGGTACGCTTGTTTCAGTGTAGAATTACCGGACGCCCCACTGAAAGAAGAGATAACATCAGCCGTGGGAATCGATCTCGGACTCAAATCAATCATAACTACAGATACAGGTGAGAAAGTAGATCCGCCAAAGCATCTTAGAAAGTCTGAAAAGAAGCTCGGTAGAGAGCAGAGACGATTATCGCAGAAGAAAAAGGGATTAAACAATAGAAAGAAGCAGAAGAGAGTGGTTGGAAGAGTTCATAGACGAATAAGAAACCAGAGAACTGACTTCAATCACAAATTGAGTAGGGATCTTGTAAATAACTATGATCTGATTGTGTTTGAAGATCTCTCAATCAATAATATGGTTCATAATCACCATCTTGCAAAGAGCATATCCGATGCAGGATGGAATCAACTACAGGGATTCACGACATACAAGGCGGAAGGAGCCGGTAAGTACACGATCCTTGTAGATCCTAAAGGAACAAGCATAGAATGCAATGTGTGCGGGAACCGGGTGAAAAAGACACTTGCAACCAGAGTTTACAGATGCCCTGAATGTGGACTCATCGAAGACAGAGATGTAAACGCCGCAAAGAATATCCTTAAGAGAGGATATGATTGCCTACCGCAGGAACTGCGGGAAATAACGCCTGTGGAGATGTTCGTTGGAACGTCGATGAAGCAGGAAGCCCCTCTACTTGTAGGGGGGTAGTTCACTTTCAGTAATCGGCTCGTGGGCGATCGATTGAAGGCGTGTCGCATATTGGTGTGTAAACGCATTCGATCTCTTCGGGCAAGGTACAACAATTTGCTTCCGTCCAAAACTTGCAATTTCTACAATTCATTTCTCCATCATCTCCATTCTATATGGTAGCGATGCTCATAGAGCTTCTCTTCATTCGCTTCTGCGTCGAAATATCTGCAGTCGCATATTATCTCATCCTTTTTGCAAAAGGCACAGACTTCTCTTGTCGCCTTGACATGCTCATCTATCGCGCTCTGGATCTCTTCTTCAGATTGTAATCCGTACTCCTCAGCGTTGTGCCTTGAGTCCATGAAGTCGAAATCAGTATCTCGATAAATGCATTCAATATTGAATAATGCATGGATACCAAATTTGCATATAGGAGGCGTCCCTGGTGGATAAAAATTTCCACTCTGGAAGAATCTAATCCCGCATTCTATTATATTCGTCTCCATCTGCTCGAATTGTCCAGGCATTATATGAATGCCATGATATCCATTGCACGTGCCTTCATATTGCTCGTCCTCCATCCAGAGAAGTGCGTCAATCGCCTTCTCAAGATCTACTTTTATTTTCATTTCCATATCAGCCATTTTCGTTTATCCTCCCCTGCAAGCCTCAACTTACAGAGTTTAAGGAAAATATAGGGATGTTTACGCAGCCCTGATTATCTTACTCATCCCATTCTTCTAATGTAGCCTGTGCCTCATCTTCTTTACCGATCGTTTCCAATTTATCCCAATCTAAACTCGCCAACACTCGTTTTGCCTGTTCTTCTCCGGCTGTGCGTCTGGTACTTTCTTTTGCTTTCTTCATCAATAAATCTTATCTGACATCTTGTAGCCATCTATTTCACATCCCTGTTTCTTTTCCCATTCTGCTCAAATATGCTAATTTACCTATTTCCCACCCTTCTGTCGTTCCTTTTATATCTGCAAAATACTTAGTGGTGAGTTTTCTACCAGTACAGAAGTTTTCTACTTCTTTGAAGTCTATTAACCCTCGTTTGTCCAGATCATCGATCGTTGTTATCTCTCCATCGTGTCTTACAGAGTCTTTCATTCTTACTACCATTTTATTCACCTCCCCTGCAAGCCTCAACTTACAGGGTTTGAGGAAAATATTAAGCACAAGTGAGATAAACAAAGGATAGGGTAGCGAAAATCATAAGAAATAATATGAGGATCGCCACCGGTTCTATCATTGTCTATACTTCCTCTATGTTGTGTTTGCTCATCGTCTTTGGCTCTTCTCGCCATCTTTCCTCAACATCTCGAAAAGGTATGCCTTTCGTCTCAGCTTTTCCTAGAGCGCCTCGAAACCCCGCCTTAACGGTTTCCATATCACACAATGACTGAAGTGTTTGTACTTCAAGCTCCAGAAACTGAGCGTGATCCTTCCAGTTTGCGAAATATATGCCCCGATCTTCCATATCAGCCATGTTTTTTCTCCTCCGAAAAAAATACTATTCGGAGAGGACCTCGATGATTCTCTCCGTTTTTTTTCTCAGATCCGCGTACCTGATCTTTTGGCGTTGCAGCTCATCGACATATTCTCCCAAGAAGCATGGAAGTCTCTGGATAGTTTCCTCCAGGATATTTCGGGATACAGATCCAAAAGGAATGATCCGGGCCCCTTCAATTTCGTATTCCCCTTCCGAAAAAGGATTGGCACATCCCGCCCAATTCGATCCATCCCAGTATTCTGGTACGGCTTCCGTCTCCTCGACCCCTATCTCCCATTCATCGTACGCTTTTCGTACGCCGATGCGATACGTGTATTGTCTCGATTGATCGATCGTCCACGTGTCGCCGCCGAATTGCACGCCACTTCTCTCGATATATGGGGCAAGAAGCGCCGCTATTTCTTTCATTACTTTTCGCATCGCTGAGCTGTCCTCAGCGATATGCTGTACCGCATTCGCGAGTTCGCGAATGGTCTCTTCCGATATTTCGGTCTTGTCTTCCGACATTTTTTTTCACCACCCCCACCGGCCTCAACCGGCAGGGTTTATGGGATATTTCAACGAGATAGGGAGAATAAGGGAAGACATAAAAAACCCTTATCCCCACATACCTTTTTATATGATCACAACTATATACTTTATGCCCATAATAATTTTAATCTATGATCATAAATAGGAATTAACTCAAATAAACTAGTAATTCCTTTAAGTTTCAATCGTATAAACGGTTAATTCCTCTTATTTTGGATACAAAAATGACTTTTTTTTAAAAAAAAATAAAAAAAATATAATATAGGGTGGGTGGATTTGAACCACCGAATTTCAAGTTATGAGCCTGACGGGTTCTCCTGGCTACCCTACCCTGCTAACGAACAGGTCAACTACCCCCCTACAAGTAGAGGGGCTTGTAACTGGAGTATAATTATGTTTGAAGAACCCCGCTACGATAGGCAGATTGACGGCTACCTTAGCAGCAATGTTAATCGCTGCCACGTGGTCAGCATGACCGAAGAAGCCACACATATCACAGATAAAATTAG
>JAUWPM010000102.1 GCA_030611585.1 Methanosarcinales archaeon
AATAGTGCTGACGTTTTTTATACTTACTGTTGCAGCTCTGCCACTAAACGCGGATGCCGATGAAATCAGAATTGATAGTATCGGTGACGAGCATATCGGTAAAGAAGTGACCGTTTCCGGTGTTATCATAGCTATGTCAAGCAATATCGAACCCTCGAGCTCAACGGACGTGGGCATCCAGACATACGAGCCCGGAGACACAGGTGTTCTAACCTTAGATGACAGGACAGCCACGATATTCGTCAGTTGTGATCCCCGGCTGTTAGAAAAGTTCTACAAAGGTCAACGAGTTATGGTAACCGGAGTATACGCCGGCAAGGTTGGCGATAAGAGGATAATCTATGCGGATACGGTGAGCGAAAATATAGCGCGTGGCTACAAAGACATAACGGTAAAAGAACTCAAAGATTCCCCGCAACATTATTTTGACAATTCGGTGCGTATACAGGGTAACGTAACGCGAATCGAATTCACGACTGGGGAAACCGAGTTAGAGATTGACGACCAGACCGGGACGATGGACGTGGAATACCGTGCTGCGATGGCGGATATAAAGATAGGCGATGAGGTCATAGTCGAGGGCAAGTTTTATCGCAACAAGATATATGCCTTTGCAGTAAGGGCACCAACGCCTGAGCCGAGCCCTACGCCAACTTCAAGTCCAACACCAACACCAACTCCAGAGCCAACGTCTACACCCTCACCTATGCCGGTAGAAGAAGAGGAGGGCATGCCTACGTATCTTAAAGTGGCGATTATAGCTATCGTGGCTGTGGTGGGCGTAGTGCTTGCCTTTAAAGTAAGAGATTGGCTCATGCTAAGACGATATGGTAAGTGATGAATTGTTGGAAATGAGGACGAAAACAGTTAAGGGGAGCGAAAAGGCGGAAGGAAAAGCGGCAGCAAAGAAGCACATGCTGAAGGCGTTGAACGAGGTGAAACGGATAGCGAAAGCGGAGAAGCTGCAGGCGAAGATTGTTGCTAAGAAGCGAGCGAATACAAAAAGGGCAGAGACAAAGGGGAATTCTGAACTTATAACAAAAACTAAATCTGAGGAGGAGAAGGCGTTAGCCGTTTTAAACAAGATACGGAGGGCTAAAACCGCTGCCGAGGCAGAACTGAGAACGGCAGTAGCCGCATTGAAGGGAGATACCGTAGAGGCAACTCCGGGCACTCCGGGCGCATCATCATCGTCGCTCGGACCAGAGATACCGGTGGATATAGAGAGTCAACTGCACGAATTAGAAAAAGGAGTGGATTACTTAGAGACGTATCCTGTTAATGAGCCGTATGCGTACGTGGTCATCGAGGCAACAAACCCTCTCATATACAGAGTTCATGAAGTGACCCTGACAAAAGGAGAGGAGGAACTCCTGAAAGAGGTAAAAACGTACCTTTATGAGACGTTAGACGTTGATTTTACAGGCGTAATAAAGCCCGAGGAGTTTCTCAGGAAGAGAGTGGAAGGCGTAATTAAGGAGTTCGCCTTAGAACACAGTCTGAGTCCTGAGAGCATGGATAAGATAATGTATTACATCCATCGCGATTTCATTGGCTATGGGAAGTTAGACCCGATTATACGTGATAAAATGGCGGAGGACATCTCTGCGGACGGGCCTGGAATCCCGTTGTACGTGTATCATCGGAATTACGGCTCGATAGAAACGAACATAATATTTGATAAGGAGGAATTAGATGCGTTGATTTACCGGTTATCACAGCGATCCGGGAGACACATCTCGATGGCAAAACCACTCGTAGATGCTTCTCTTCCCAACAAAGATAGGTTACAGTTAAGTCTCGGGAGCGAAGTGACAACGCGGGGGTCAACGTTTACGA
This sequence comes from Methanosarcinales archaeon, assembly GCA_030611585.1. Lineage (GTDB taxonomy): Archaea > Halobacteriota > Syntropharchaeia > Alkanophagales > Methanospirareceae > JACGMN01. Next base: position 1,840 of record JAUWPM010000102.1, read on the forward strand.
TACGAAAGTTCCGAGAGGTGCCCTTTTCCCCGATAAACTTAGTGGAGTATGGAACGTTTTCTATGGAGATAATGGCTTATCTCTGGATGGCGGTTGATAATGGTGCGAACATTCTTATTGCAGGAGGTACCGCATCGGGGAAAACAACGACGTTAAATGCAATCGCGATGTTCATACCGCCGGAAAGTAAGATTATATCAATCGAAGATACACGTGAAATAAATTTGTTACATCAGAATTGGATCCCTTCAGTGACGAGAGAGACGGAAGAGGGAGGCCATTCCATTGAAATGTACGATTTATTACGGACTGCGCTCAGACAGAGACCGGAATATGTCTTAGTGGGAGAAGTGAGAGGAGTAGAAGCCCATACACTTTTCCAGGCGATGGCTACGGGGCATATTACCATGTCAACGATCCATGCGGAATCAGCAGATACCGTTGTCAGGCGGTTGACCAAACGCCCTATTGACGTACCGCTCATGCTTCTTGATAGCTTAGACATCATAGCAATCCAGCGGCAGGTGAAAATAGGAGATAAAGCGGTAAGGAGGTGCACCAAGATAATAGAAGTGACCGGGATAAATTTTGAGAATGAAACGTTAAAAACGAACGAACTGTTCACGTGGAAACCAGATGTGTTTGAATTCACGGGTGAATCGCGGCTGTTCACCAAGATTATGGAGAAGCTCAATATAGACGAAGAGGATTTAGTAGTGGAGTTTACAAGAAGGAGACGGATTTTGGAGGGTATGAAAGCGAGGGGTATGAGCGACTTTCAATCTCTCAACAGGGTTTTACTCGATTATACTATGAATCCTGAGGAGACGGAGAAACGGATGGCGGTAGAAGAATAAATAAGATAAGAGGTGAGTACAAAGAAAGAGTGAACGAACCGGTAACTGTAACTAAGGGGGGAATAGCGGCAAGTTTATTTAGTGGATATTTCCGGGGGAGACGAGAGAACTACAGTAAACTAAGAACTGATCTTCTGAGAGCGAGGATATTCGTTCCGGTAGAGAAATGGTTATCAAAAGCGGTTTTCTATTCGATTGTTGCTGCATTTGGTGCGGTGGCAGGCTATATCCTCTTGAAGTTTATTATCCTCTCCGTGGTGTCTGAGTTTTCATTCGGGTCAACCACCGATCTTGTTCTTAGCCTCGTGTTTGCGGTAATCGCATTTTTTGCAGCGTACATAGGCTTTTATATGTTCCCGAGGATACGGGCGTGGGAGCGGAAGAGGAAGATAGATATGAACCTTCCTTATGCTATTGGGTATATATCTGCGATGGCGTCTATCGGTGTGCTTCCGTATGCGATTTTCAAGAAACTTTCAGAGGCGGGGGAGACGTATGGCGAGGTGAGCAATGAGTTGAAGCTGTTAGTGCGGGACGTGGAATTGCTGGGCTTTGATTTTATCACCGCACTAAAAAAACTCGTCGCGACCACACCGTCCGTACACATGAGAGCGTTCTTGCAGGGCGCGGTAACCACCGCGCTATCAGGTGGAGAGATGGGCCCATACTTCACAAAAACTTCGGAGGAATACATGGAAGAGAGAAGGAAGAGGTATGGAAATTTTATCGAGACACTGGGCTTGTTTTCAGAGTTTTATGTTATCGGACTGGTTATGGCACCGCTCTTGCTTGTGGTGGTGCTCTCAATAATGGTTTTTCTCGGTGGCGCTTCGCTCGCAGGACTGGCGGCAATTATTTATCTTATCATTCCACTTGGCTCTGCGGGTTTTATTCTTTTGATCAGCACGTTATCAACGGAGTGAGTAAGAAAGAGTAAGAGAAAAAAAATGGAGACAGATGAGCTTCTCAAGGCGATAGAAAGAAATAGGAAAGGGAAGAGGACAAAAGGAATCATAAGAGATCCGATCGGGCTATTCAGGGAGAACCCACTGAGATTAGGGTACATCTCCGGTGCGATTGGAGTCTGTCTCATGCTCATGTCGTATATCTACGGGTGGGAATTTGTGGCACCGTATGATGCTTACATTTTATCGTGTATCCTCGCGGTTGTTCCACCGGCGTATTATCTTTATGCGGAGCAAAAAAGAGTAAGGAAAGCAGATGATGAATTCCCGCGCTTACTTCGTGATCTCGCAGAGGCGAAGCGAGCGGGGCTCACGTTGATAGATGCGCTTACGCTTATCGCGGAGGGTAATTATGGCGTGCTTACAGAAGGGCTGAAGACTCTTGCTTATCACCTGACCTGGGGTATTGCGTTTGCGGACGCACTGCGAATGTTTTCAAAGCGGTATCCCACACGAATAATCAAACGTTCTGTCGAAATGATCGTAGAGGGATACCAGGTAGGCGGCGATGTGGGCGAAATCCTGAAAGTTGCGGCGGATGACGTTATGGAGTTGCGAACGCTGGAGAAGAAGCGGGTTACTGATATGGAGCAGTATGTGATCATCTGTTACGTCACCTTCTTTGTGTTCTTAGGTGTCTTAATGGTGCTCTATTATACGTTTATCCCGATGATGGCAGAAGCCGCGGAGAAAGTATCGGCGACCGGGATGGGAGGTGGTTTTATGGTTAGAGTGGATGTGGAAACGATGAAGATGCTGTTCTTCCATTGTGGCGTCATTCAGGGTATTTGTGCGGGCTTAGTAGCCGGTAAACTGGGTGAAGGACGAATTATTGCAGGTCTGAAGCACTCGACCGTGTTGGCATTAGCAACCTTTGTCTTATTTGCAATTTTGAAACTTATACCACCAATGGTTATATCTTTATAAATTTTGCTAACGAGCGGAACCGCTAATAAACTAAACCTCTAATTCCGCGTTCTCTGCGGTA
>JAUWPM010000118.1 GCA_030611585.1 Methanosarcinales archaeon
TATATCCGCATGTAGTGGCGGAAAAGCGGGCTTCTATTTCTATTTGACTCTTGACGGAATTCAAACGACAGAAAGTTCTGATTTCTTCAAATACCTGTCACGAACGACAGGCAATGTGACTATTGACGGTCCCGATACTGATAAGAATCCGCGCGTGATGTATTTGCCTGGTGAATTCTGCATGCATCCCCGTGGGGACCTCGTTGAGATTGGCAAAAGACAATTACGATTGTCCTACGGGTTTGAAGAGCTCGAACGGATACGGGAAGCGATAGAATTGATGCGAGAAGCTGCCGATTATGCGGAGGGTGACGTCCCCGGTATATCTACCTTCTGAGGATATACGTTCAAAGAGCACCGGGATATGTTATACGTTAGTATGTGATAGAAAATGTAGGTAAGATAAAACGTCTTTTGAAGAACTTACGGATAAAAGGAAGGACTATGGTGCGCGGGAACCATGAGTAAGAACAGACCAAAGCGGTCGAAACTAGAAGAGCATAAAACGGATTTGCAGAAGAAACAGGCTTTAAAACGAGAATTAGAGAATGTCATTGATTCGGCGGACAACACGCAGCAAGAGAAGATAAAGAAGATTTTAGCAGATGAGGAACTTATAGATCTACGCCCTGAGGGACTGGTAACGAAGGATAAGGGCGGCAAAACAAGAGTCCATTTCTGGCGTTAAAAAGTTGGAGATGCGTACAAGGAATATACGCAAAGAGTTCCACTGTGGGATATTTTCAGCTGATTGAGAAAATCGTACCGTGCCCGGAATTCCTTGATTGCAGCTACGATCTCACGCGCTTCCAATTTCGCTCGTGACTATTCTGCCTAATCAACGAGAAAAACTAAATTGTTGACACAACACTTTTTCTTTTTTTGAACGGCGAAGCCGTTCCATTGCCTTCGGCAATGTCAAAAAGAAAACCTGTGCTAAAAGAAAAACATCAGGAATACTTTAGTCAATGTTTTTACCGAAGGTAAAAAAGTTGTGTGTTAATCTGCGTCTTAAAGAGAATTATGGCAGTTCTACTTTATACACAATTAAAAATCCGTCAGCCGTTTCTGCCGTAATATCTTGCTTAGCACTTCGAAATCGCGTATTCCTATCCTCATACCTTCTTTTGCACGTAATCGTGAATCTACAAAGTCTGAAGCCTCCTTTTTGGTGTCAAACTTCTCACCTCTCTTTCTAAAAGCATCCCGTACCGTTTCTCTAACTACCCAAACGCCAAGAGGAACGGAATAGCGGGGATGGATTTCTCTGAACACCACAACGCCAGCCTGCCGCCGCATCGTATGCAGTGCCTCTGCAACTGCTAATCTCGCCGCATAATAGCCGCCACTTTCATTCGCTGCATATTTTTTTCTACCTTTAAAACTCTCGTATTCCTCCACGATCACCGGTCGCTGACCAACCGTGTCGTTCCACACCGAACCGGGAAACCACGCCTCGAAGTTCTCATATTCGAATAATGACGGCATCAGCAGTATCAGAAAGTGATTGTCCATATACGACGATTCGTAGACGTAGAAGGAGTCAACCGTCGGATAGTCCCTGAGCTGTGCTGCCAACCTTTTGAAAATGATGTCGTCAGTTGCCGTGATGCTCCATCGTGTCGGAACCATTTTTTTTGCACTGCTCAGTCCTAACGCACCTGAAGAGAGGATCGTAGAAACTTTGTACACATCCAGTCCAAGGTCGTAGAGCCCATGAGCGGCTTCTACTGCTTTGAGGTCGTCAGAGACAATGCGATCTACTTGCCTCGGTATCTTCGGATTCTCGGTGACATGCATCTTTTCCACGTTCACACTGGCGCCCGTCGGTCGCAGTACATCGGAGAACGAGAGGTTAAACGAAGGTTTGCTCTTGAACGTGAGTTCGACATCCACAGGTTGCTGAGCAAGGGCTATTTCAACCACGTCAGAGACAAAGTTCGAGCGTGATTTAATATTTTCACCTCGTTTCGAGCGTAACGTGGCACTCCGCAGTTCTACGATCTCGTCCATTTCGAGACCCTGAGCGAACCACGCGTTCGGCTCTTCAAATCTACCGGGTTCGACATCAGATTCCAATCCTTCGAGTACTGCCATCGGACCCACTCTCACGTTGGGATAGCCCATTCTGCCAACGAAGACAGAAGTGGAAGGCCCGAAGTATTCCGTTGTGTTGACGAGGTCGGCAAACTTGGTCTGCTTCCTCAACGCTGCGAGTAATGGGCATGTCTTTCTTCCGCACAATAACCGCGAGCCTTTGCACACGATGCACAAGCGATGCATTTACCCGCTCCGATACTCCTCAGGCAATAGCTCTTCTGAACCTGTAAGCCTTTTAACTATGTCGGCTACCACTTCCCGCATTTCTACTTGAAGGTCATAATACTTGCTAACATCTTGGCTCTTGACGATTTCTATTGCGATGGAAATGGGCTTAAATAACTCTTTAAGCTCATTCTTCTTTTCGACTATGGCGTTCAAAGCCATTTCCACAGCTTCCACGTTTTTAGCTGCGATCAATTCCTTCAGGAATGTCATAAAGTCGTCGTTTATCTCTTCTTTTGCTTTCTCTTTGTCTTTCGACATATCGCTATATCGACCAAGAGCCCCTACAGCAGAATTCAGATTTTCTATAGCATTCCCATAGTTTTTATTAATAAATTCCCGCGAGGATATGTGGAGGTGTGCACTTCCTTTATTGAACCAAGCATTAAAATTCTCAGGATTTAACTCGGTAGATGTCGAAAAGGCTTCCAAAGCCTCTTCATGTCTCTCAAGGTTTCCTAACGCCCAGCCTTTGTCGAACCAAGCGTCAGCATTATCGGGATTTGACTCAAGAGCTCTCGAAACCGCTTCTAAAGCCTCTTCATATCTCTCAAGTACTCCTAATGCCCCACCTTTAAGGTGCCAAGCTTCAGCATTATCGGGATTTAATTCAAGAGCTCTCGAAACCGCTTCTAAAGCCTCTTCATATCTCTCAAGGTTTCCTAACGCCCCACCTTTGTAGAACCAAGCATTAGATTCCTCAGGATTTAATTCGATAGATTTCGAAAAGGCTCCTAAAGCCTCTTCATCTCTCCCGAGGATTCTCAATGCCAAGCCTTTGTAGAACCACGCAAAAGCATTCTTTGGATTTAATTCGATAGATTTAGAAAAAGCCTCTAATGCTTCTTCATGCCTACCGAGACTT
>JAUWPM010000076.1 GCA_030611585.1 Methanosarcinales archaeon
TGCATTGGGAAGCGTTCAAATGTTCTTACCTTAAGAGCCTCCTTATACGCTTTGATTGCTTTATTGCAGTTATCCACCTTATCTTCTACCTCTGCAAGCGTGCTGTAAGCAGTACCAAGATTGTTCTGCGTCCTTGCATAATGAATAGGGAAGCGTTCACACGTAGAAACCTTAAGAGCCTACTTATACGCTTTGATTGCTCTATTGCAGTTGTCCGCGTTGGCTTCTACCTCTGCAAGCGTGCTGTAAGCATTCCCAAGATTGTTCTGCGTCATTGCATAATCCATTGGGAAGCGTTCAAATGTTCTTACCTTAAGAGCCTTCTTATACGCTCCGATTGCTTTCTTGCAGTTGTCCGCTTTGGCTTCTACCTCTGCAAGCGTGCTGTAAGCAGTCCCCAGATTGTTCTGCGTCATTGCATACTGCATTGGGAAGCGTTCAAATGTTCTTACCTTAAGAGCCTCCTTATGCGCTTTGATTGCTTTATTGCAGTTCTCCACCTTATCTTCTACCTCTGCAAGCGTTCTGTAAGCAGTCCCCAGATTGTTCTGCGTCATTGCATAATCCATCGGGAAGCGTTCAAACATATAAACCTTAAGAGCCTCCGTATACGCTCCGATTGCTCTATTGCAGTTCTCCACCTTATCTTCTACTTCCGCAAGCGTGCTGTAAGCAGTCCCCAGATTGTTCTGCGTCATTGCATAATCCATCGGGAAGCGTTCAAACATATAAACCTTAAGAGCCTTTTCATAGGCGTTTATCGCCTCCTTGCAATTAACGTTTTTTTCTTGGTAGTTTGATAGCTCATAGTAAACATCACCAATTTTTTTCTGTACGTCACTATATTCATGGGGATCTTTCTCACTCGAGACGGATGCTAATATCTCTTGATATATGTTGATAGAGAAATTGAAACAATCGATACGTTCTTCGACGTTTCTCCAATCTATTTCCTCTGCTTTTAATAGGCACGTTGCAGCAGTCATAACCGAAAGATCATACGGTAATTCAAATCCGTATTTCTGCGCTACAGTTATCAGCTCATCATAAGCAGTCTTAAAGTTAGCCATATCAATTTTTTCAGCTCCTGTGTAGAACTTTATGACCCGCATTAATGGTTTGGAAAACTCCTTTAGGGGGGCAGATTCTAATTTTGGTAAGGTTCTTGTTTTTACCGTTTTCACTTCTTCAACTATAGCCTCACTATTTTTCTTTAATTCCTTTTCTAATACCGTTGAAGGATGAAGTGGTTCATCTTCTCTTGCGTTCCACTTAAAATGTGCTATATGTTTACCGCTAAAGTCTGAAAAATGAAGAGGATGATTAATGGGTGGGTTCTTTAATCGTCCAAACTCTTCCTCGCCTAAGCCCGATATTTTTTGGGTTTCATAGAGTGTCCTTACGCTTACATAAGCATCTCTTGACTGAAGCAGAATGGTTGGCTTATTTCTTCCTTTTAAAAAACCAAACTCAAACAGAACATTTGCTCGGAAGCCATCAAATATTACGACTCCCAATATACAGTCCTCAATCAAGATCTCCAACTTCTCCAAATAGTCTTCCCCGCTTCTGATCTCATCTCCTAATCGAAGCGGTTTGAACCCCTTATCTCGTAAAACATTTTCAATTAATGAGAGCATAGGATAGATATAATCAACATGTTCTCGCTCAGAATAAACAATAAGACATGGAAGTTCCCCTTCAATCCCTAGCGTAGAGGAGACTTTTGTTTCAGCTCCTTTATCCTCGGCTTGACCAGAGATTGCCCTCTCACCATTTTCAGACATTTATAAAACTCCCAACGGCCTATTTTAATTTTTCCAAACCATCTCGCTTTTTACTTCTTCTTTTCATCCATAAATTATTTCCTTATACTATAAATAAAGATAAATGATGGTGAAAAAGAAGATAGGGAAGAAGGGAAAAGATAATGGGCGATGGCAGAGAGCGATAATAGGCATATCATTGGCGTTGATAATGGTTGGTTCGGTGATTGCGATAATGACGCAACTGTGAAGTGCAGGGCTTATTCAGGTGGTCTTTTGACCGTTTAGAAGATGCGGAAGAACACCTAAAAGAAATCCGTCAACGCCTTTTGATTTCTCGCTTCTTTCTCGCCTTTATCTTCTTCCTTTTCTACGGTCTCCACTTCCCTCGGTTCTATTAGTTTTTCTTCTCTAACTGCTGCTTTAGCTCTATGTTCAACGGCAACTGTTGTTACCCGTTCCTCCACTCTTTCCGCTGCTCCCGCAAACGCATCCCGGTATATTCTCTTTGCTTTTTCTTTATCCGTATCCCCCAGCAGGAACGCTATCTGAGGCACATCCAATCGCAGAGAGGCAGTTATCTCCGTTGCCTTCCTTTCGTTGTCGAAGAATACCGGCAGAAAAGGCACGACAAAAAATAGCGCGTAGCTATGTGGCACTTTGCAATAGGCAGCTACTTTGTTCGCAATCGCATCTTGCATCGGTCCCGATTTCCGCTCTTCTCCCGCGGGCGTCCGAGCGCGAAACCAAGGGGGATTAAACTTCCGTTCTTTTTTCCACCTTCCTATTTTTCCCTCCTGTAGCTCTTTTGCCGACAACACGCCGCCGGCCATCAAAGCGGACGCATAGCGCCAGAACTTGTAATTCTCACGCCGTCTCACCCGCCCTAAAAACGTATCCGCTCTGCTCAGGTACCGCAACCCGTGCAAAAAGCTCTCGTCATCGTACTCGTACGAGAAGTTCTTGTAGACCCATTGTATGCTCTCTTCCGGCGTCTTGTCAAGGCTGTAAAGCGCGGAAAGAGCGTTTTGCAGCTCGTAGCCCTCGGCACCAAAAATTATCTTTAACGCACCAAAAATGTCCTCCTCCACGTCTCTCCCACCGGTCGCTATGTCCTGCTCACTGATCCGCCCCGGTTTCGATCCCGCCATTGAAAGTGCCTGCAAGTCGTTTATCGCCGACCGCAAATCGCCATGCGTATTCTTCGCTAATCTGATCAGCGCGCTATCGTCTATCCCGATCCCCGTGTCATCGCTTATCCTTCTCAGCACGCGGAAAACCGTCCCCGGCTTTATCCGCTCAAACTTAATCACATTGCAATTACGCAGCAAACCTTGCCCCATCTTGTATTTGTCGTTTGCCGTGAGGATTATCGGTTGTGTGCTCTTCTTCACGATCTCAGTTATCGCCTTCGTCCCACCTCTGTCCTCGTTCCCGTGCAGGTTGTCCGCTTCGTCCAGAATGATCAATCTCGTCGTGTGGCTGAACGTGTTACTCGTAGAAGCAGGTCCGACGATGCTTTTTATCACGCCCGCATTTCGCTGATCCGACGCGTTTAGCTCTACGACCTCCCAGCCCTTCTCCAAAGCAAGTGCATACGCCGCGGACGTCTTGCCGCAGCCTGCAGGTCCGTGGAGAATAACTGCTTTCTTCGACTTTGCTTTAAAAACGTTCTCAGCCCACTCGCTTAACTCTTCTGTTGCTTTTTCGTTTCCAACAATGTCTCTCAACTTCTTTGGTCGGTATTTCTCCGTCCATTCCACGCTACTTCCCTGCATAAGTCACTGTTATATCATTAGTTCTCCAATCCTTAATATGTTTCGTGGCACTGTCTAATTTATCTTTTCTTTGACCTTTTCAAACTTGAAGAGTTCGTCGAGAAAAACCGAAGTATCAACGACAATCACCTTCTCTCCTCCAGGAACTCTTTTAGGGCATCTTTGTCCACTTTTCTGCTGAATTTCTCGAGTATATCCGCTATTCCTTTAGGTTTTACTACTACAATCGCTTTAGAGCCATCTTCGAGATTAACCACCTTTAGGGGTTTAAAAATGCCTTTCTCATAAACCACTTCTATCTCCTCCATGTTCACTCACCTGATGGTATCTTAAGTTGTAATTAAATATAATATTATTTAAAATTTACGTAAAGGACAACCCACTTATCACAGATACAATTACCATGATTCGTGTTTCGGTTCCGATAGGGATTATTGTTTATCCGAGGGCGAGAAAACCTAAATTGTTGACACAACACTTTTTCTTTTTCACAAAAAGAAAACCTGTGCTAAAAGAAAAACATCAGGAATATTTTAGTCAAGGTTTTTACCGAAGGTAAAAAAGTTGTGTGTTAATCTGCGTCTTAAAGAGAATTACGGCAGTTATACTTTATGTACAATGAAAAAAGCGAAAAGTTCTTATTTAAGAAGGGGGAACACACATTAGAATTATGGGCGAGGATAATAGGGGAAGGAAAAAGGAAAAGGCGGCAGAATCCGCAGCTTCTCTGATAAACGATGGCATGGTGGTCGGTCTCGGCACGGGGTCTACGGCAGAATTTGTGATAAGAAAGATCTGCAAGAGGATAAAAGATGAGGAACTTGAGCTTTTGGGCGTTCCCACCTCGCTGAGAACCGAGATAATGGCAATAGAATGCAGCGTTCCTCTTACCACGCTTTCTGAGCATTCCTCGTTGGACCTCTGCATAGATGGTGCGGATCAGGTTGATTCTCAGCTCAATTTGATTAAAGGCGGCTGGGGCTCGCACACGCGGGAGAAAATAGTGTCTTATGCAGCGAAAAAACTGATCATCTGCGTTGACGAGGAGAAGGTAGTAGAACGGCTCAATAAGCCTGTGCCTTTAGAGGTTTTACCCTACGCTGCGAAAATAGTGGAGAAGCAGGTGAAAGAGATAGGGGGCATGCCTATTTTAAGGATTGATGGAAACAGAGGCGGCTATTTTGTGACGGAGCACGGCAATCTCGTAATAGACGCGGATTTCGGCGTTATACGTAATCCAAAAGAGATTAATGGCACTCTTTCTTCTGTGGTCGGCTCTATCGAGCATGGGATATTTACAAATGCTACTGAGGTACACGTGGGAAATGAAAAGGGAGTTAAGATATTAAAAAGAGATTAAACATAAAGTAGAGGCTGTAGAAAAATGAAATTGTTGGTAAGTCCGAAGGATGTGGAGGAAGCGAAGGCGGTGATTCGCGGCAATGCGGATATTGTAGACGTGAAGAATCCCAAAGAGGGTTCTTTAGGCGCTAATTTCCCATGGGTTATAAAAGCAATAAAGGAACTGGTGGAGAAGGAGGGCGGAAACGGCATGGAGATGAGTGCTGCCATCGGGGATTTCGATTATAAACCGGGAACTGCGTCATTAGCCGCGTTAGGCGCCGCTTCATCAGGTGCAGATTACGTAAAGATAGGGCTATTCAAAGTAAAAACGAAGCAAGAGGCGATAGATCTGCTTAGCGGCGTGGTTAAAGCGGTGAAAGGCTTTGATCCAACGAAGAAAGTGGTTTCCGCTTTCTATTCCGATTATAAACGAATAAATTCGGTCTCGCCGTTTGAAATCGCAGAGATTGGGAAAGAAGTGGATATAGACGTGGCAATGGTGGACACAGGCATAAAAGACGGGCGGTCAACATTGGAGTTTCTCAGCGAAGAAGAGCTTAAGACGTTCGTTTCGGAATCACGGGCGCTTGGACTGGATTCTGCGCTCGCAGGCTCGCTCACATTCGAGGATCTTCCCGTGATCAAGGCGATCAATCCGGATATACTCGGTGTGCGGGGCATGGTCTGCGGTGGCGACAGAAATGATCGGGTAAGAGAGGAGCTGGTGACTGAGTTGCGTAGAAAAGTTTCGGACTAAGACTAAGTTTAATTTCCGGTTAGGTACGAACGAACCCGTAAATCCGACACGAGGTGATTGAAAAAAATGGCTAAAGGAATAAAGAAGGATAAGGGGCAGAGACTTTCTGACGACGAGTTGAGGGAGTTAGCGTCCGGCTTGAGTGACTTTGGGGACGTGCTCATAACGATGGGGAAGTTCGCGAAGCTGGATGAAAAACTGACCAATTTTGAGGCACTCATGGAAAAGCTCTTCCATGCGGATAATCGCGACTTGTTCTTGGCTATGGAGACAAATCCGGAATTGATGGGTAAAGCAACGGAAATTATGGCGAAATGGAGACCGCTCGCGGAGAAGGATCCCATGGAACTGCCACCAGACGAGCAGATAGAAGTGGGCACGAGTTTCAAAGAGTTTTCCAGTTTGCTTACCTTAGTCGTGGGCGGTACGGTGCAGGAAGAAACGCAGGCGAAAGAATAGAATGATGAGAAACACAATTGAAAATTTGACTAAGGCATTTATTGGTGAGAGCCAGGCAAGAAACCGGTACACGTTCTACGCAAAAATCGCTAAGAAAGAGGGATTTGAACAGATTGCAGAGATTTTTCTGCTTACCGCAGAGAATGAAAAGGAGCATGCCAAAAGACTGTTTGAACATATACAGGAGCTGAAGAAGAAGTTGGGTAAGGGTTTGGAGGCGATAACAGTTGAGGCTGCAGCGCCAACAACTTACGGTAATACCGCTCAGAACCTGAAAGCGGCAATTGCAGGGGAGAATTATGAATATACCGAGATGTATCCGGAATTTGTTAGGGTGGCGGAAGAAGAGGGTCTGCCTGAGATAGCCGGGAGATTAAAGGCAATCGCCAATGCCGAAGCGCATCATGAGGAGCGGTACAAGAAATTATTAAAGGAAGTAGAATCAGGCACGGTCTTCAAGAAAGACGAAGCAGTTTGGTGGGTTTGCCGTGAATGTGGTTATCTCCATTTTGGAAGAGAACCACCGGAGAAATGTCCTTCTTGCGATCACGAGAGAAGCTATTATCAAGTTAAATGCGAGGCTTTCTGACGGTTTTCTTGTCTCGCTATCGCTCGGACATTTAGCACGGAAACGTTGGTAACTTTGTGCGAAATTGTCTAAGAATCTGGGAGGAGAAAAACATGATTGAAATACCATCAACAAAAGAGAATTTGTCCAACCTTTTTCGTTATTGGGTTAATCTTTATGATAATAAGCGATTTCCCGATTTTGAGGCAGTTTATCAGTTTGTTTTTGAAGAGGATAGAGAAACCTATTACTTTTATCTTTCTGTATCGGGAGGAAAAGCAGAATATGGAGTGGGAAAACACAAATCCTCATCTATAACGATTTATTCGCCCGTTTCGGTCTGGCTTGATATTACCAGCGGCAAACTCAGCGGAACATGGGGATGGCTTGCCAGAAAATATCGTATTGAGGGCTCACTTCATTACCTCAAGATGCTCAACAAGGTCTTTTTTGGAAAGGAATTTACCGATAAAGAAATACCTGGAGTAGAGGATAAGATTCAAGATTTTGAAATCCCGGGAAAGAGAATCTGGAAAAAGCCCGATAAAGTCCTGATTATCAACGGGAGCCCACGTAGAAGGAGTGGCTTTACATACTTCTATCTACAGTATTTGATTAAAGGTATCGAGCAGACAGGCACAGAGGTCGAAGTTATAGATATTTATGATAAGAAGTTCAATATTGAGCCTTGCCGGGGTTGTTTTGCCTGCTGGACTAAGACTAAGGGAAATTGTGTGATTAAAGATGAGGCTAGCGCATTAATAGAAAAGGTTAAAGATGCCTATCTCACCATTTACGCCTTCCCGCTATATATTGATTCAATTCCCGCTAAATTGAAGGCATTTCTCGATAGGCAGTTCATAACTGTTATGCCTGTCTTTGTTCCTTACCATAACCTCACAAGACATCCATTATGGGAAACAAAAGAAAGATATATGGCTCTTTTTTCTATCAGCGGTCTTCCAGAAATTGAGCATCTTGACCCGTTGGTTGAAACCTTCAGAGGGATAGCAAGAAATTCGCATAGACCGCTTATTGCTCCCATATTGCGACCCTGTGCAGAATCATTCACTGCACCGCCGTATAGAGAATATTTAAAGGAAATTTTATCATCTTTGGAACAGGCAGGAAAAGAATTAGTTGAGTAAGGTAAAATTTCCCAAAGAATTTTAAAGTCCATATCAAGCGACTACGGTATTTCTAAAAAATTATGGCGAACTTATACTAATTTACATTGGGTTTTAAAAAGGAATGGCGGTAAAAAAGATGAGCGAGATAAATAGATAACTTCGCACAACATTCCTTAGAACTCTTTGTC
>JAUWPM010000104.1 GCA_030611585.1 Methanosarcinales archaeon
CTCAAATAGCGTGTGAATCCATGCGACACGCCACGACGTTTGCGGTAGCAGCGATGAGAAGATCTCGATGCAGCCCGTGGCATTAACGATGATAACGTTCTTTCCCAGGGCTTTACAGACCTGTCGAACCGCGAGTGCCTCACCACAGCCGATACAGGCACGATGCCCGGGAGCAAAGTTCTCTTCCGTTGTGATTAATCGTGGCACAAACAAATCCTCTTCTTCTCGCTCCATCTCGCCTCTTTCTCCTTCCATCGTCATTCCCGCACCCCTATCATCTCAGTTGCAATGCCCTCGCCCCGCTCCACTGCTTTTGCCTTTTCCGCAGCTCGATTTATCATATACTTAAAATCTTCTATCGTGATGTCTCTGCCGCCGATTCCTGCAATGAATCCCTCTATCTTTAGATCTTCTCTCTTATCGTACAACGCCGATTTCACTTCCGAGCACACCGGCCCGCCCATTCCAGAGGATATAGCCCGGTCTAACACCACAAGAAGCTCGACGTTCTTTACCGCATCGCGTAACTCCGTAAATGGAAAAGGTCGCCATAATCGCAATCTTACGAGACCCACGTCTTGCCCTTCCGATCTCAGCTCGTCCACGGCGAGCATCGCAGTCTCACTGATGCTGCCCATTGTCAGCAGTGCAATGTTCGCATCTTCCATTTTGTACGTCTCAACCGGCGAGTAATACCTGCCGAACGTGTCTTCAAATTCTTTCCAGGTTTCCAGTATTTGGTGCTTCGAGTTTCCAAAAGCGACTTCCTGCGCCTTCTTCGCCTCGGGATAGATAAACGGCGGGCCATAGCAGCCCATGCTCACGGGCTTCTCAGGATCTAACGTAAATGGATACTCGTAATCGGGAATGAAGTCCGCTACTACTTCATCGTCCGGCAGCACCATGTCTTCGATTACGTGCGAGAGATAAAATCCGTCAATGTGCAACATCGTAGGAAACAGAACGTCCTTATCTTCTGCTATCCTGAATGCGCATACCGTGAGATCGAATGCCTGCTGGTTGTTCTCTGCAAACATTTGAATCCAACCGATGTCCCTAAGCGCCATAACGTCTGAATGGTCGCACCATACCGAAAGCGGCCCGGACAAAGCTCGGTTCGCTGCCACCGCAACTACGGGTAGCCGCATTGAAGATGGAATGTACAGGACTTCGTGCATCAATTCCAGGCCCTGACCCGCGGAGCAGGTAAAAACACGCGCGCCCGCAGCCGAAGCACCCACACAGGCGCTCATTGCGGAATGTTCCGATTCCACGCATATAAACTCCGCATCTAACTCGCCATCCGCGATCATTTCCGCCAACCGCTCTACTATGTGCGTCTGTGGTGTAATTGGATATGCAGAGATGACGTCGGCGTTCACCATCCGCACCGCTTCTGCGATAGCAAAAGAACCTTCTAAACCTACTATTTTTCCTTCTGTCATCTTCTATCAAATAATTCCTTTTTTGTTTAAAATAGTTTTCGTGTTTTTTCCTCTTCGCGTATCTGCCTTTCAACCCGCGTTTTCATCGTCGAAAACTCCTCGTAAACTTCCAATCGCTCACACCGCTCCTCTAAATACGCCATATCTAAGTTATCCAATTGCCGGGCATAAATACCTTCGGCATCTTTCACGTCCTGCTCGCTTCCAAATAGCAGTTTGTTCGCAATGGTATCCTCGGGCGATGCAACATAGAACTCGAAATCCGCTAAACTCACTTTCCTTCTCCGTTTTAGCGTTATCCGATCGTTTTCGTTATAAATTCCTTTTGCATCTATATAATATTCGGATAAGTCGTCAAAGATCGTGAAGTGGCTTCTCTCCTTTAATGCAGCTTTTATATCTCCCGCTTGAATTGAGAACTTCTCCCTTTTCAGTGCTTGTTCAAACTCGTCAGCATCTTTTTCTTTTATGAACAAAATTGTGTCTACATCCCTGGTTGTGCGTATATTACCCCAGGCCGCTATTGCTATGCCTCCGACAATCACGTAATCCACTTTTTCTTCTTCCAATATCCGCGTAATATCCTTTACCAGATCTCCTATTCTCCTCATTTGTCAGTTCTCTTGGCTAACTTTTGTGCGAATTCGCAGAGGTCAAACACTATTTCTAATGTATCTCCTGCTCCTTTATCCCTGAGCATCAAAGAGTCTCTTATCCATTCCCTCTCCCTTTCTTCTCTTATTTTCTCTCTCAGTTCTTCTTTTTTCATTGCCCCTCCTGATGAACCAGAGCTCCAAAAATCTTTCTACCAAACTCCGAGATCGAGAACCACTCTATTCCCAAACCATGCCGCACGAAATAGTCGTCCCTGCCCCCCGCAAAGCCGAACTCAATAAGCCCGAACAGCTTAAGTGCCGGCATGATTCGCTCTGCGAAGACGCCCATAGCGAATTCTGCCATCATAATAAAACTGTCCACAACATCGTCTTCTGTATCTCCCATTTCCATGCCGAGTTGATTTAGCTGATCTTTAAACATGTATCTCGCTCCGGGTTCGCACTGTGAGAACAGACGCACCATATCCCCTCTTCTTGTCTGCAGCCATTCCGGTCTTCCCCCGCTATAAGGATCTAAAAACTTCTCCCAGCTCGTTTCCGTCCACATCGCATCGAACAGCACCACAAATTGCTCTTTTTGCGATAGCTTCTTGAAACTATCCAGTCGTGGCGTTACCTCTAACGTGTTCTCCGCACTCACAGCGAACAAGCCTAAAGTCCTGCATAGATTGTAAAACAGGTGACTGGTTCTCGAATCAGGCTGATTCGCGGTGCTTTTCAGCTCCTCTTGGCTGCTCATTACTTCATTCAATGCGAGAACGTGCTTTCTAACGATGAAGCTGTTTGCAGCAGTCAGTTTCATATAGTTATTCTCCGAGATGTAGTTCAGGAACGTCTGGAAATCGTTCAAAACCGAAGTCTTACTCGCGTTCAGATCTTTTACTGAGAACGCCCGGTTAATCCCTGCGTTCACTTCATACGGTTGCTCGTAGTCCTCCTCTATCTCTTCTCCATAGCCCATTGACCAGCTCTCAAATTCGGATTCCCAGGTATCACTTTCCGGGTCGAGTTCAAAGTAAGAATCAAATCTGCGAAGGTATCTCTGAGGATTTGCGCATGCCTCAAGTAGATCATCCAGTTGCTCCTTGCCTATCTCTTGCATCTCGTAGAGGAACTTGAAGAATTTCTTGAATGCAACGAGAATAGCGCGAATATCACTCTTAGTGCTACTCAGCACCTTCCGGATGTACCAATCGCCGAGATAGCTCATGATATCGTTGCCGGTAGCATCTAAGAGGCTTTTATCCTCGTAATCCCTGAGATAGTGTGTAGCGAAGAACTCGATTTCATGTGCGTGCGCGGACGCAGTCTCTTCACTTAGCCCCTTTTTCAGCTTTAGATGCTTGTAAAACTGCCTTATTAATCGTTCCGTTTTATCTCCTGATCGCTTGTGTGTCATTTTATTGGTGATCGCTTGATTTCCTTCCGCTATTCCTCTTCTTCCTCGACCATCGTTATTACGCCCCGTGGGCATTCATGCGCACAGATTCCACATCCTTTGCAATAATACAGATCAGCTTCGAAGTATCCCTCCTCGTCCTCGTTTATGCACGCCTCGGGACAGTAGATGTAACACACTCCGCATTTTATGCACTTCGTGTTGTCACGAACCGGTCGCTCAGATCGCCACTCACCCGATTTATATGACGATGCACTTCCGGGCTCGGTAACCACACAGCCAAGTTCTAAATCTTTCCACCCCTTTTTTTCACTACTCATTTTTTACCACCTATTTTGCTTTTTCCGAGTTTATTTACCGCGGAGATCACGAAGAGCGCAGAGAGACGGATGGGATAAATAGTTTTCCTGACCCTCCGTGTTCTCTGCGAGCTCAGCGGTAAACAAGTCTCATTCCGCATTTTGTTAGCTTACCACCGTCTCTTCGTACGCTTTTCTCATCGCTTCGAGGTTCTTTGCGGCAACTTTTCCAAATCGCTCTTTCAGCGGCTCCTCCAAAGATTCCAGCTTAACTACTCCTGTCGCCTTTATTATTGCGCCGAGCATAGCGGTATTGACGATGGGTAGTCCTAAAACCTCCTTTGCGATGCTCATGGCGTCCACCGTTGCCAATCTCTCCACACCGATTCCCGATTTCATCTCCGCATGCGATTTCTTTGTGTTGATTACTGCTATTCCGCCTTTTTTAAGCCTCGAAACGACGTCGCCGATATGAAGCAACCCGGGATCGAGCACCACGAGCACATCGGGTTCTGCAACTTCCGTCCTTATTTTTATCCGTTCTGTTTCGTTTACTCGTAAGAACGCAAGAACTGGTGCTCCTCTCCGCTCCGGTCCAAATGCAGGCATTGACTGCGCATGTTTTCCCTCCTGGATAGCAGCATGCGCGACCAACTCCGCTAAGGTAACTCCTCCTTGTCCCCCTCTTCCGTATATACATATCTCCATCATTTCAATTTTTTTTACACCCTTCTTTATAAAAGGAAGGGTAATCAAAGAAATTATCTTATTATACTACCTGATGCCGATCCAAAAATCTCCCTATCCTCTCCAAAGCCTCCTTTATCTCGTACTGCGATACCGCATA
>JAUWPM010000060.1 GCA_030611585.1 Methanosarcinales archaeon
GTGAGCTATCGACAAAAACCAAGAAAAGGATGGAAATTGGCCTGTTAGACGGTAAAAAAGCCGAAAAATACGTGCTAAAACTGAAAAAATGGGTTGAAGGTTACCGGAGGGTGCATAAATAGAAGTAAATCAAAATTCTCTATAAACGTTCACAATATAACGCCCGCACCGATCAAATGCCATCTCTCTCTTATCTTCCGCCCGATCGCCACGCGAGAGCCTTTATCTGCACAGATCGGTCTGCTCAGTTTCGCATCAATGGTCTTCTTCGTCACCCGCTTCACTTCGCCGGTCGTTATTGTGGTTCCGGCACTCAACATGATATTCTCGCTCACTTTTATCGCGGGGACTTCCACCGCTTTTGTTACACCAACCGCACGCTCGAATAGCTGGAATTCTATTGTAAGCTTATCCCACGTTGGAGGCAACGAGCCGAGTTTCCCCGCACATTGTCCCACCAACGAATCCTCTTTCGTCATGCTCGGATCCAATTTCGTGCCGATGCCCAGGAGTCCACCGGGAGTCACCTCGTTTACCTGCTCCCCACCGACAATTATTGACGTTATCTCCGTCCCGATGGGTATCCATTTTACCTGGCCACCCGTTGTCACCGTCCTTCCGGGCCTTATCTCCAGCTTATCGCCTTCTTTCAGCCTGCCCTTAACTAAAGAACCGCCGATTACCCCTCCTTTCAAATCCCGTATCGGCGTCCCGGGTTTATTTATGTCGAATGAGCGTGCAATATGCATCCTCGCCGTGTCATCAGAGGAACGTTGCGGTGTGGGGATTGTCCGCTCTATGCACTGTATCAATATGTCCATATTAGCGGACTGCTGTGCTGAAATAGGCACAATCGGCGAATCTTCCGCAATTGTACCCTTAACAAACTTCTTTATCTGCTTATAATGCTCTATCGCCTCCTCGCGCGAAACGAGGTCTATTTTGTTCTGCGCAATCACGATCTTATCAATGCCCACGATGCTCAGAGCCATCAGATGCTCCTCAGTCTGCGGCTGCGGACACGGCTCTGAAGCCGCAATGAGAAGGACCGCACCGTCCATTATCGCAGCACCGCTGAGCATCGTTGCCATTAACGCTTCGTGCCCCGGAGAGTCAACGAATGAAACCGTCCGCAGCTCTTCGGTCTTCGACCCGCAATGCTTGCAAATCTCGTCTATGGAGTAACAATCCGGCTCCTTACAAACCGGGCATCTCCTGAAGGTCGCATCTGCATAACCAAGCCTTATTGATATGCCTCTCTTTATCTCTTCGCTGTGCCTGTCCGCCCATTCGCCAGATAGAGTATTCACTAACGTCGTTTTCCCGTGATCTACGTGCCCTATCATCCCTATGTTCACTGAAGGCTTCTTCGTTTTGCTTACCCCCGCTCTTAATTTTACCGAGCATAAATCCGTTGCTCTCTAACCTCTTACCTTCTCTTTCTTTTTAATTTAATAAGAAGCACTTTTAAAAGAATTTCTTTGGTAACGCCTTCTTTTTTTAAAGAAAGGTTTGTTTGTGGTGAAGAGAATGGAATTCGAATTAAACGAGGAAGCGAAGGCGGTTCAGAGCGTAGCGAGAGAGTTTGCAGAGAAAGAAGTACTGCAACGAGCGGCAGAGATAGATCGAAAGGGCAAGTTTCCTTTGGATATAGCGAAGAGGATGGCAGAACTCAAACTTTTTGGGTTATCCGGCCCTGAGAAATACGGCGGTTCGAATGCAACGCTTTTGAGCTACGTGGTCATGGTAGAGGAGCTTTCACGGGCAAGCGCAAGCATTGGATGCTTAAGTGCAGTCGGGCTCATCAGCATCTTCCCCATTCTCTACGCGGGTTCCGAGGAGCAGAAGGAGAAATATCTCAGACCGCTATGTGAAGGCAGCAGATTAGGCGCTTTTGCGTTAACAGAGCCTACTGCCGGGTCTGATCCCCTGTCCATTGAAACAACCGCTGTTCGTGACGGCAATGAATACGTGCTCAACGGACGAAAGGCGTACATTACGAATACCGCTGTCGCAGACATATACGTGGTTTTTGCATACACAGATAAGAGCAAGAAGAGAGAAGGGATAACTGCTTTTATCGTGGAAAAGGGTACAAAAGGATTCTCGTTTGCGAACATAGAAGATCTGCTGGGCATGCGCGGATGTATTGTTGGTGACTTGAAGTTCGAGGATTGCCGAGTTCCTGAGGAGAGTTTGCTTGGCAGCGAGGGCGACGGCTTGAAGATAGCTCTGACCACTCTGGACAGGGATAGAATAGCAATGGGGGGTATTGGTATAGGTATAGCTCAGGCGTGCCTTGACGCTTCTAAGAAGTACGCACAAGAACGGGAGCAGTTTGCTCAGCCAATCGCCAATTTCCAGGCGGTTCAATTCATGCTCGCAGACATGGCTATGGAGATAGAAGCCGCGCGATTACTCACGTACAAAGCCGCTTACCGTGCGGATAAAGGCGAGAGATTCACGAAAGAAGCGTCTATGGCAAAGCTTTACGCCTCGGAAGTTGCGCAACGAGCTGCTACCAATGCAGTGCAAATACACGGCGGATACGGCTGCACGAAGAAATGCCCCGCAGAACGGTATTTCCGCGATGCAAAGATGCTCAGCATTGTCGTTGGCACTTCTGAGATACAGCGAATGATAATCGCACGGGAAGAGTTGAGGTGAAGTTAAACATGTCGGGCAATTCCTTTGGAACGGTATTTAAGGTGACCACCTGGGGTGAGTCGCACGGAGAAGCGATGGGCGTGGTTGTAGACGGCTGCCCTTCCGGGCTTGAGCTGTCAGAAGTGGATATACAGCACGAACTGGACCGTAGAAAACCCGGCGTAAGCGAAATAACAACCGAAAGAAAGGAAGCAGACGAGGTGAAAATATTGTCCGGCGTCTTTGAAGGCAAAACGCTTGGCACTCCTATTTCCATGTTCGTGTGGAATAAGGACGTGGATTCGAGCCCTTACGAACCCCTTAAAAATGTCGCGAGACCGGGTCAAGCAGATTTATCTTACCAACTGAAGTACGGGATACGGGACTACCGGGGCGGTGGAAGAGCGTCCGGACGAGAGACCGTTGCGCGCGTTGCCGCGGGTGCAATCGCAAAGAAGATCCTGGCAGCTCAGGCTATACAAATTATCGGGCATGTCGTGGCGATAGGTGGAATACGAGCGCGTAAAGTGAGTATCGAAGAGATAACGAGTAATACTGAGAGCAATGTAGTTAGGTGTGCAGATCGGGATGCCGCGAGGAGAATGGAAGCGTTAATAAAAGAGGTAAAGGAAGAAGGGGATAGTGTAGGTGGCATTGTAGAAGTAATTGCGCTTGGCGTTCCTACGGGTTTAGGCGAGCCCGTCTTCGATAAACTGGATGCGGAGCTTGCAAAGGCGTTGATGAGTATCGGTGCGGTGAAGGGCGTGGAGATAGGTGCTGGTTTTGAAGCGGCGAGGCTGAAGGGAAGCGAGATGAACGATGAATTTTACATACAAGAAGGAAGGATAAGAACGAGAACGAACAATGCAGGCGGTATTTTAGGCGGGATTTCAACGGGCGAGCCCGTAATATGTAGAATAGCCGTGAAGCCCACTTCTTCTATTGCGAAGCCGCAGCGAAGCGTTGATATGAAGAAGATGGAGGAAGTAGAATTACGAATAAAGGGCAGGCATGACCCCTGCATCTGCCCGAGAATAGTCCCCGTAGCAGAAGCGATGGTTGCTTTAGTGTTGGTAGATTATTTGATGCAAGCTATGCGTGTGTAAAAAGAAAATTATAGTCATTCCAAAAAGTATTAACCACCAGATTACACATCGTGGGCTCTGCCCACGTCACCGAAAACCCTGAAAGGGTTTATTTCACGAGAAAAGAATAATGGATTTTAGTTTTCGGTGTTCCATTGACGATTTTACCCCCTGTTAACCCGTATTTCTTGTGCTAATCTTGTGAAATCTCGTGGTTTGCAATTTATTACTGGAAGGACTATAAACGTGCCACCGAAAGTGATTTATATTGATTATGATACATATAATAATTATGGTATCTTCAAGAACGCAACCCGACAAAAATGAAAAACCCGCGGACCAGGTAATCCAACGAGTGAAAGCGCTGATGATGAACTGGGGATTTGCAGAAGGCTGCAGCGCGATCTACGCAGTGCTTATCGCATCCCGCGAACCGCTATCCGCGGAAGAGATAGGTAAAAAAGCCGACTACGCATATTCTTCCACCATAAACTACCTTAATACGCTCATACGGATAGGTCTGGTGGAACGGGTCAGAAGCATCAAAAAGAACGTGTATACGGCAAACGTGAACATCGTGGAATTGATAAGGACGGAACACGGGAAGGTTATGGCTTATCTAAAGCAGCTCGATGACGCCCTCAAGGGTGAAAAAGACCTCGAACATCTCAGCGAGAAAGTTGAGCATGCAATTGCCTATCTGAACAGGGTTGAAAGCGCCGCGGATATGGTGGGGGGATAAAGACGAAAAGAATTGTATTAGCCCAAAAAGTGGATAGAAGCCCTAAAATCGTGCTAACTGCCGATGAGACAATGATGAGCAAGTATAGGTGGGGGATATTTATGGGGTTCTCCACCTGCATGCCACGGGGCATTATCCCTGATTGGTCTTATTTCAGCGTTTGGTCACCGCCAGTGCCGAGGGAGAACGGTAGAGCTTTGTATGCCGATTTCGGACTCAGAATTGTTGAATCCTGCTTAGCGGAAGTGTTTGGCGAGGCTGAAGTGGCGGTTGTCCATCCACGCGATTTGGAGCGTGTGGTTGGCAGCAGGACGGAGATAATAGGAATTAGCGGACACGATTTCTTAGGTATCAATCCCCCCACTTCGGAGTTCGTTGACATGGTGAATACCGGACCACCGTACAACCGCGTGAAGTTCTTTGAACTGATGAATAAGCCGGTAATGAAGGAGAAGATAGTGGTAGCCGGTGGCAAAGCGGCGTGGCAGTTAGCGGATGAAATGGTCATGGACAAACTCAACATTGATTACGTTCATCTCGGCGAGGGTGAACTCACCGTGCCTGAAATGTTCAAATCCATACTCGCGGGTGAGAAACTGCTATCAAGGATAATAAATGGAAGAGAGCCAGGCGCAGAGGAGATACCTAACATTCGAGGTGCTACAATCCACGGGTTGGTGGAGATAAGCCGGGGCTGCGGAAGAGGCTGCTCGTTCTGTACTCCGACCATGCAGAAGCTCCGTTTCAAATCCGTAGAGCATGTTGTAAGAGACGTGAGGACGAATGTAGCAGCGGGGCAGCACTCAATATGTCTTCATTCCGAGGATATTCTGCGTTACGGCGCTAAAAAGATAGCACCGGATGATGAGCGTGTTCTCAATCTAATCCGGAGTGTTGCGTCTGTTGAAGGAATAGAGAGTGTTGGAGCAAGCCACGTAGCCCTCGCTACGGTTTATCATAATCCCGGTCTGCTCAAAGCAGTTTCAGAAACCTGCTACTCCATGCTCGATCAGGACTGGCTGGGTGCACAAACCGGGATAGAGACCGGAAGTGCAAGACTGATTGCGAAGCACATGCGAGGCAAGGCGTTACCATCACCCGCAGAGAAGTGGCAGGAGATAGTCGTACAGGCTTTCGGTATCCTCGACGATAATAACTGGTTCTGCGCTGCGACAATGATAAACGGACTGCCAGAAGAGACGGTGGACGACGTAATAAGAAGTATCGAGCTGGTAGATGATTTGAAAGGCACTTCGTCGCTTGTCGTGCCGATGAACTTCGTTTCAATGCGCGGCTCGGTTTTAAATAACGAGGAATCGTTTACCATAGCGAAGATGACGCCGGAGCACTGGCAGCTCATGGGTAAGTGCATAGATCACGATTTGAAGATCGTGCCTAAACTCATGCGGGAATACAATAACTCCAAGAGCATCAAAAGCTGGTTACTCAGCTCCGCGGCAACGCACATGGCAAAAGCGCTGAATAAATATGTAAACACGATGAAGCGTGGTGAGCCGCCGACGGAGCGGAGCGAAGTAAGTAAATGGCTCAATCCCGATATACCAGACCTGAAAATCGTAAATGCAAAAAGTAAGAAAACGACGCTGGAAGCAAGATTGAGATATATAGAGCGGCGGTTAAAAGAGCTGAGAGGTGAATGAATAGATCAATATGAAAAGTTTAGTGATTGATTGTATAGCTAAATGAAGAGATGCAGGATACAAGATGCAGGAGAAGGCATTTCAAACGTAATGATAACAACGTTTTTTGTCGAAACCCCCTATATACTACTGTTTTTACATTTTAGTAAAAAGTAAAAGATAGACGGTGATGAAAAAAAGATGACTGATACCGCTATGCAAGAAGTGTTAGATTCGTTAGCGAAAATGGGGAAGCACTGGGACTTGGGGGTTCCCGTAGGGCGTGTCTGGGGCTTTTTACTCTTCAAGTCCTGTCCCGTAACGCAGCGGGAGATAGAAGAAGGCACGGGCTACAGCCGGGGATTGATCAGCATAAGCTTGAGGAAATTGGAAAGGGCGAATATGATTAATGTGAGCAGCGAGGGAAGAGAATTTTGTTATTCCCTCAATACGTCTTTAACTGACGGCTTCCGGGAGCTCGTGAAGCGGTTCCTCGAGGATAACATCAATCCAATGATTGAATTGCTATCGAGGAATGTGGATAAAATCAAAGATGCCAAAGTGAGAGAGACTTTTATTGTACTCCTACACGAATATGAAAGATTGAACCTTGCTGTTCGCATCTTCTCCAGAATAATCGAGGATATAAATACCGGTAGAATAACCGTAGATATGGAGCATATAGAAGAAGAAATGCAAAAGAAAAATCCATTGCAGGTGGTGTAAAAAATGGAAACTAATAGTGGAAACGGGAATAAGAATAAAAGGAAAAAGTTGATTTCATTCTTCACGCTGAGCTTGGTGTGCCTGTTGTTGTTCTTTTCATCGTTCTCTTCCTTACCCGTCCCGTCCTTAGTCCCTACCGGCACGGCGGCCTTCTCGTCCATTACCATAACGGACGTTCACCCCCTTGAGTTGAATCCTGGCGATACGAAAGAGGTCGTTCTGACAGTGAAGAACAACGGGGGAAAGGATGCAAGAGACATTAAACTGGCTTTTAAAGGTACAGAAATTGTATCACCCGTTGGACCTACGGTAGTACAGATAACCACGCTGAATGCATGGAGTTCAAAGGATGTGAAGGTAATGGTGCACGTGAAAGAGGAGGCACAAAATGGCATATACAACGTACCAATCATGTGCGACTGGTACGAGCCAACTACTAAAACCGTAGTTGTATATTATATTACGAGAACAAACCCGACAACCGGCATTACAGAAACGATTCCACAAACAAAAACGGAATATGATTTCCCGGAGCCAAAAAGCACGGAACTCGGCATAGGTTTCAACATAATAGGAAAGGGAGTGATAAACGTTGGCAATATAACCACTGATCCTACGGACATAAAACCTGGAGACGAGGACGTTGAAATACAAGTGTCTATAGAGAACAGTGGCGAAGCCGCAGCGAAGGACGTTGAAGCGAAATTGATTTGCAATGCTGATTTTAAGCCTTCGTGGTCCGGAACGGACCGTTCGTACATAGGCAGATTGAATTCCGGCGATTCAAAAGAGGTTACATTCCACATTGACGTTACCGATAATATAGAATCGAATACCTACAGCATACCCTTGCAGATACGCTATAAAGATACGAAAGGCGAAGAATACGAGGTGATGCGAGAGATAAGCATACTGGTGAAGCCGAAACCGGACTTTGAAATTGTTTCTTTCTACACTGAACCCGGGAACATAAGCGCTGGTGATAATGGTGTGGAATTGCATGTGAGAATAAGGAACGTGGGTTCGGAGAAAGCAGAATCTGTAAGTGTAAGGTCAACAGGGGAAGCGGAAGTGCCATTTGATTTCGATGTGAAGAGCGATTACGTGGGCAATTTGAAGCCGAATGAAGAATGGACTGCGGTTCTAAAATTCGATGTGGATAAAGATGCCTTGCCGAAAGCATATCAGCAGGGCATAGAGATAAGATGCACTGGAGACCGCGACTTAGGCGATGATAATGTGTATCTTTTCGATAGGATGATTCCGATAAGCGTATCTTCAAACAGCCCAGGAAGTGCTTCAGTTCCGGGATTCGGGTTTTTAATCTCCTTAATTACTCTGTTCGTGGTTTTCGTTCTGTTTTCGAGAAGGAAGAGATAGAATAGAATGGGGCTAAAAGAGAAGATAAGCATAGAACGAGCATTGACAAAGTTGGCTTCTTTTCAATACCGCTATTATAAGCAGATAATATTGGTGGCGCTGATATTAACGGTGTTCTTAGGCTATGGTGCGACGGAACTGCATTTTCAGGGCAATATAGCAAAGGAAATGCCGCAGGATTTGCCGGTTTTCGTTTTGCAGGATAAAATAGCGAGTAAGTTCAGAGGAGAGGAATTCATGATTATCGCTGTTTGCTTAGATAAGGAAACGAGCGCAAAGAACATACCTCGCGATATAAGAGACCCTGAGATAATAGCATCGGTGGTTGATTTACACGAGCGGCTTGAAGCGGAACCTTCAATTGAAAGAGTCCAGTCGGTGGCTCCTGTTTTTCGAGACGGAGTTCCGGAGGATATAGAAGGGGTGAAGGAGGAGTTAGCTTCTGCTCCGGGTGCAGAAAGTTTTTTTAACGACGATTTTAGCATTATGCTGGTCTATGCCAGCCCAATAGCGGGATTAAGCGAAGAGAAAGTGAAAGAGGCAACGGCTATAATACAAAATGACGTTGATGCGATTACAAAACCCGCAGGTGTGGACTATAAAATAACGGGTATGGCACCGCTGATAATTGAGCTATTACGGTTGATGAAAGAGGACATGATTTTTACTACCCTTATAGCGGCGGTTATCATTTTTGCGTTGCTGGTGGTGCTGGAACGGTCGTTAACAAAGGGCTTTCTCGTTTTCCTGCCGCTGGTTTTTGCTATTATATGGACTTTGGGGACAATGGGATTCCTTGGCATAGCTATATCCATCAGCACGGTTATGATCGGTGCGGTTATCATCGGTTTGGGTGTCGAGTATGGAATTTTCATGGTATCGCGGTATTATGAAGAGCGTGGAAGATATGCTCCGTCAGAGGCGTTAAAAATTGCGGTGTCCAATATAGGAGCATCAACATTTGGCTCCGCGGCGACGACAACCGCGGCTTTCCTCGCTCTAACAATCTCCGTAATGCCAATGATTCAGCACTTAGGTCAGACACTGGCTCTGGGTATAATCTTCTGCTGGGTCACCGCGGTGGTAGTAAATCCATGCTTTATCGTTTTTGAAGAGCGTATAGAAGCGAGGAAATTAGCGGGATTGCTACAAAAATGGGCAGGTGAGGAAAAATAATGCGCGATAAGCTGAGTAAATTGGGTAAAGTACCCTTGGAGAAGTATGCGAAGTTCGTATCGCATCACGCAATCATTGTTTTAGCTATATTTCTCTTATTCACCATTTTCACGGGTTATCAAGCCACTTTGATGGGCGAAGCAGCGGAGAACTACGGAGATTGGCTCCCAGAGGATATAGAAGTGATAGAGACGTTTGAGCTGGTATCAGACCAATTTGCGGGTAGTTTCGTCACTTCAACTATTGTCGTGGAGACCGCACCAATGTATTCGAAATCCGATGAGATACGTGACGTCCGCGACCCGGAGGTATTGAGATACGTTGATTTGCTTGCTGAACGGTCGAAGCTCGTTTACGGTGTCGTAAGTGCAGAAAGTGCGGCAGACGTAATAAAAGAAGCGAATGGCGGTAGAATACCCAGCTCGTTGCGAAGCGTGAAGTCGCTGCTGAGAAATAACGAAATGGCAGAGCAGAGGATAAGCAATTATATCAGTGACGATTATTCACTGACGGTGGTGAGATTGAACATGTTAGCGGATGTAAATGCAGAGGAGGTAGTTGAAGAACTGAGAGAGGTGATAAATATAGATAAACCGCCGGGGGTATCTGTTGATATTACTGGCGACCCGGTGATAGATGCAGTGATGATAGAGCTTTCCCAATCAACGATGAAAAAAACTTCTCTTGTCAGCTTCGCTTTAATCATACTCATACTCATAATTGTATTTGCATCGGTAAAATACGGGCTTATTCCGTTATTAACCATTGTCTTTGGCGTTATATGGGCGTCTGGCACGCTTGTCCTGGCTGGGTTTGAAATAACACCTTCTACATCAGGTGTGATGGCGATGATCATGGGCATCGGGATAGATTTCGGCATTCAGGTAACGAAACGGTTTAGGTACGAGCTGCGAACGTACGATAAAGAAGAGGCGATGGTGAATACGCTCTGTAACGTGTTATATCCAATGACCATAACGACCGTTGCCGCAGTGGTAGGCTTTAAATGCCTTTCACTCGGTCAACTGCCGATGATGGCTGATATGGGGACGATGATGGCAACGGGTGTGGTGTTTTGTATGGTTGCGGCGTTAACGGTGGTGCCAGCGGTTCTGGTGTTGTTGGAGAGGAGGAGAAGAAAATGAAGCCAGGATGCAGGATACAGGATACAAGGGCTTATGTGTAATCTTGTGGTTATAAAAAGGAGCTAAACGAGAAAACCTAAATTGTTGACACAACACTTTTTCTTTTTTACAAAAAGAAAACCTGTGCTAAAAGAAAAACATCAGGAATATTTTAGTCAAGGTTTTTACCGAAGGTAAAAAAGTTGTGTGTTAATCTGTGTCTTAAAG
>JAUWPM010000072.1 GCA_030611585.1 Methanosarcinales archaeon
CACTGCGAAGATCAGCGGCGATAAGCCGTTGCCCAGCACGTTATTTAGCCCTCGCATGCCCTTATTACCTTCCGCAACGCCGAGCACCGCTTTCTTATCGTATTTATATCTCGTCACTAAATTCCCGAACAGAAAGAACGTAAAAAGCACAAGCAACCCCACGTAACCAAATTCCAATCCAAACAATAACAGAATTAGCACACCAAGCGTAAGCGTCCCGATGAATGCCGCAGTGTTTATCTTACGCTTCACGTACGCATAAAGCACGGCTGAAAATGCTACCGTTACCGTGATCGCAGTTATCACGAGGTGTTCACTGAATGCCATGGCAATTTAGAATAGTGGTATTTACTCTTTATTAAATCTTCTTCTATTGCTGCACTATTATCTGTTTATCCACAACGCCATCAGGAATGATCTTCCCCATCATGGTGAAGCTCTTTATCTTCTCTATGAACTTCTTCTTCAGTTTGCCCTCCAAAGCGTGTTCGAGCACGTCCTCTA
Organism: Methanosarcinales archaeon; assembly: GCA_030611585.1. GTDB lineage: Archaea > Halobacteriota > Syntropharchaeia > Alkanophagales > Methanospirareceae > JACGMN01. The sequence goes on from JAUWPM010000072.1 coordinate 505, forward strand.
TCGTCACCACTGGTGTTATCTTCACCTTATCCCTGTATCTATCCTCGATGAGCACGTCATTCAGGTTTGACTGTGGAATCAACACCTCTTTTATGCCTGCCTGTACCGCAGCCTCTATCTTCGCCGTTATTCCGCCTACCGGCAGGACGTCACCACGCACGGACAAAGAACCGGTCATCGCTAAACTCTGATTCACCGGAATATTTTCCAATGATGATATAACGGCAGTAGCAACGGAAATGCTGGCTGAATCGCCCTCTACTCCTTCGTACGTACCCACAAACTGAATATGAACGTCTTTGCGGGATATGTCCTTCCCCGTGAACTTCTTGAATACCGCAGAAACGTTCTGCACCGATTCCTGTGCTATCTCCTGCAATCTACCGGTTGCTATTACCCGCCCTTCCTCTCTCGATTGCGCTGGCGTAACCTCTGCAATTATGGGCAGCATCACTCCGGAATCGCCCACTACTGCAAGTCCGTTTACTTTGCCTACCTCAAATCCCTCGGTTGTGAATAATTTATAGTCCTTCCTGTGCTCAAGATACTCATCCGCCACTTGCTGCTCTACCGACCTCGCCATCGTCTTCGCATTTATCACGTGCTCGTCCGTCGTATATTTAGCGCCTTCCGCACGGGCAATATCCCCCGCGACACGCACCAATCCGCCGAGGTCCCGTAAAATGAGCGTAAGATGCCCCTTCCTGCCTGATCTTCTCATCGCTTCTCTCATTATCTCCTCTACGCCGCTTCGATCGAAATGAGGTATCTTTTTGTCCTTCCGCACCTCCTGAGAAACGAACCTGACAAGTTTCTTTCTGTTCTCCACTGTATCGTCCATCGCATCCTTCATGTATAACTCGTATCCGTAGCCTTTTATTCGAGATCGGAGAGCGGGATGCATACCTGCTACCGCATCCAGATTGCCCGCAGCCACCATAACGAAATCGCAAGGAACCGGATCGGTCTTCACCATCGCGCCTGCGCTTCTCTCGGACTGTCCCGTTATCGCATATTCCTTCTCTTGTAGCGCCGTAAGCAAGTTCTGCTGCGCTTCTATTCGCAGCGTGTTTATCTCATCTATGAAGAGAATGCCTTTATTCGCCTTGTGAATCGCACCCGCCTCTACCCTGTCGTGTGCTGGTGTCTCCAATCCGCCGGACTGATACGGGTCATGCCTCACGTCGCCAAGCAAAGCGCCGGAATGCGCTCCCGTTGCATCTATGAATGGTGCCGTCTCACGTCCGGCATTAGAGACAAGCAACTTCGGCATCATCGCTTCATCCTTCGGCATCATCCATCTAAACACTAAAAGAAGAACCGCAGCGGCAATGATTGACCAGAATACATACTCAAATTTATCTGTTTGCAGTGCATAAATCAAACCCATACCCATGATGAGGAAGAACGTGAACATGAAAAAAGCATTTCGCATCTGAACGCGCTTTCTCACTTCTAACCGCTGTGCATCTACTATCTCTTTCCCTTTACCACGTGGAACGACCCGTATCTTTGGATTGTTCTTATCCTCCGCATTGGGATACGCTAAGGTATCTTGCAATTCCTCCTTTGGCAGTAATTCCGCCATGCTGTTTGCAAGCATTGACTTCCCGGTACCCGGCGTGCCGATCAGCATCACGTGTCGTCTCTGCGTAGCCGCCTTCTTTATCACTTCCACGCCATGATCTTGCCCTATTACCTGGTCTATCAGCAACTTTGGAACTTCTATATCCTCCGTTGTCTTTAGCTTGATGCCTGCTAATAGATCATCTTCTACGTGCTCATCCTCTGTACTTTCCGCTTCCAATTCGGTCATATCCCCTCTCTTTTTAAGTCGCGCTTCTCGTTAGGTTATTAATTATATTTATTAGATAAACCAATTATCATTTAATTGCTCTTATTATATACCTATACCCGATCCCGTTCCCATCTCGAACACATCGTGTACTGCTTGCGCTGCCCTGTAAGCGTCTTCCTTCTTCACGACGAAAGAGATATTAAACTCTGAACTGCCCTGCGAGATCATTATTATGCTTATTCCTCCTTTGCCAAGAGCGGAAAAGACTTTGCCTGCAACCCCTGGTGCTCCTGCCATACCGGCTCCGACAACCCCCATTGCACAAACGTCACTATTGAAAGTGAAATCCCGTATTACGGTGCCACCGGTATTTATGCTCTGTATCGCGCTAATAGCTCGTTCCAATTGTGCGCTATCAATAACAAGCGAGATGGTCATCTCAGATGAGCCCTGACTTACCATAATGACGTCTACGTTATTAGCGGCTAAGACGGAGAATATACGGGCTGCAACGTACGATATACTCCTCACGCCAGTTCCCGCGATATTGATAATTGACGTGTTCTCAATGAGCGTAATAGCTTTAGCGGCTTTTTTCGTCCTCTCCGCCTCTTTTCCTATGAGCGTACCTTCGTCTTCCGGATTGTACACGTTTTTCACCCGTATCGGTATCTCTTTCTTCATTACGGGCTCTATTGCCCTCGGATGAAGGACCGCAGCGCCGAAGTAAGATAATTCCATCGCCTCTATGTACGAAATATACGGTATCTTTCGTGCATTCTTTATTATCTTGGGATCGGCACTCATGATTCCCTCGGTCTCCTTCCAGAGCCATATCTCATCGGCATCTATCGCAGTTCCGATTATGGTGGCGGTGTAGTCAGAGCCGCCCCGACCGAACGTTGTTATCACCCCTTTCTTCGTTTCACCGATGAATCCCGCGACAACGGGTATTTTATTCCTCAATAACGGCGTAATTCTCGCCCCTATCTCTCGTTCCGCACTCCCGGTTAATTGTGCGTTGCCGTATTCATCATTCGTTATTATTCCCGCTTCACCGCCCGTAAGATGCACCGCTTCCATTCCCATTGATTGGAGCGAGCCCGTTAGAATGGGAGCTGCCAATCTTTCGCCAAAAGAGCCGATATAGTCCAGCGATCTTGGTGTTAATTCACCCAGCAGGCATATCCCGGTTAGAGCTTTCTCCATTTCCGCTAATTGCTCGTTTATTTCTCCCTTTACTTTCTCCAGCTCATTTATATCGTCTATTGCCTCGGAAGCTGTTAATTCGTGCTTCTTTCGTACTTCATCCACGAATTCTCTCGCCTTTTCCGTATTTCCTTCCTTTGCTACTCTTTTCGCGGTCTCCAGGAGCATGTCGGTGACCGTAGAAATTGCGGAGGTTACTACGACTATTTCGTTTTTGTCTCCCTCGTCTTTGAATCGTTTTATCAAATGTGCCACGGTCTTTATCTTTTCACCGTTTGCGACCGCTCTGCCTCCGAATTTCATTACCACTCTCATTATCCTCTTGCTTCCTCCTCTTTCTTCACCTTTAACCTTCGCCTCTTGCTCTTCTCGCCTACTTTCTAAATCTCTTAACGGTTCCGAAAAGATTTATATGCGGTGATTTAAAAGTTACGTAAAGGTTGGTATAAATTAGTTTATAGTCCAACTTACGTGTGTGTAAAATAGCGAGGTAAGAATAAACAAAATGGCAGGACAATTAGGTGGAGTTCCGATATTAATATTGCGGGAAGGTGGCGAAAGAGCAAGTGGGAGAGATGCACAGACTGCGAATATAAATGCTGCGAAAGCAGTTGCTGACGCGGTTCGTACCACATTGGGGCCAAAGGGAATGGATAAAATGCTTGTGGATTCCCTTGGTGACGTGGTAATAACAAACGACGGTGTGACGATCCTCAAGGAGATGGACATAGAGAGCCCGGCAGCGAAGATGATGGTGGAAGTTGCGAAGACCGTGGATGCGGAAGCCGGGGACGGCACGACAACGGCTGTGGTTCTTGGTGGAGAACTGCTGAAGAAGGCTGAAGACCTCCTGGAGCAGAAATTGCACCCTGCGGTCATCGCATTGGGCTACAGACTTGCATCGGAGCAAGCGATGAAGGTGCTGGATTCAATCGCAATTGATATTGCCGTAGAAGATGAGGACGAGCTGAAGAAAGTAGCAGAAACGGCAATAACGGGTAAATCCGCGGAGGCGTCTCGTGAGTTCCTCGCTGAAATTGCGATAAAAGCGGTTAAGGCAATAGCAGAAGAAGACTCGAAAGGCAATAAAGTGGTTGACGTGGATAATATCAGCGTGGAGAAGAAAGTGGGCGGACGGATGAGCGATACGGAGTTGGTGCAGGGTCTGGCATTGGACAAAGAGGTCGTGCATCCGGGAATGCCGAGGAAGATAAAGAATGCGAAAATAGCGTTGATTAATGCTTCGCTGGAAGTAAAGAAGACGGAGACGAGTGCGGAAGTAAAGATAAGGACGTCCGATCAGCTCAAGAGCTTCCTCGCAGAAGAGGAGCGGATGATGCGGCGGCTCGCGGAGTGCATAAAGGAAAGCGGTGCGAATGTCGTGATCTGCCAGAAGGGGATAGACGACCTCGTGCAGCATTATCTTGCGAAGGACGGTATTATGGCGATACGAAGATCGAAGAAGAGCGATATGGAGCGGTTGGAGAAAGCAACGGGCGGAAATATCGTGAGTACGGTAGAGGACATAACGGACAGTGATTTGGGGCACGCGGGATTGGTCGAGGAGCGCAAGGTCTCTGGAGATAAGATGCTGTTCATAGAGCAGTGTGAGAACCCGCATGCAGTGTCCATTGTGATACGGGGCGGAACAGAACACATAGTAGATGAAGTTGAGCGCTCGTTACATGATGTACTTCGTGTGGTAGGTAGCATAATAGAGGACGGCAAAGCGGTTGCCGGCGGCGGCGCAGTGGAGACGGAGTTAGCATTGAAAATAAGGGATTATGGTGCGTCGCTCAAAGGAAGAGAGCAATTAGCGGTGGAGAAATTCGCAGAGGCGATGGAGATCATACCGCGAACCTTGGCGGAGAATTCCGGGCTCGATCCCATAGACAAGTTGGTCGCATTGAAAGCAGCACATGAGCGTGGTGAGACGAACGCGGGTTTGAACGTTTACTCCGGAGAGATCGTTGACATGCGGAAGAATAACGTGATCGAGCCGCTGAGGACAAAGCGGCAATCGGTGCGATCGGCAGCAGACGCAGCAATATTGATCCTCCGGATAGATGACGTGATCGCGTCTAAGAAAGGGGCGGCGCCTCCACCTGGAGCTGGTGGGATGCCACCGGGTGGAATGCCAGGCGGAGGAATGTACTAATTTTATTTTGTAATTGTACGTTCGTTCACAACGCAGGTTCAATCGAGCAGAAGGAGTCAGAGTTAAGAATAGGAAGAGAACAGAAGTTCTGTTCTCTGATCTGTATTTTTTCACTATAACTATACAATTTCTTTTCTCCTTGCTCCTTTCTGAAAGTTTACCAAGAAAAAATAAATTGTTGACACAGATTAACACAGATGATAAGAATCAACACGGTTAAACTAAAATAAATCTGCGTAAATCAGTGTTAATCTGCGTCTTAAAGAGATGGCAGTTATACGTTATATACAACAAGAAAAATTTCTTCTTTTCCGATTTTAACGGACATTACAAATTTTCGATAAAATTTCCATCCTATTTCTTTTAGATGAGCGTGTTTTCTCAACTGGTGTATGCAATGGTTACCTTAAGAAATATGGGCGAAGTGGAATCGAAATGGGAAAGGGTAACGAGGCATGATCTCCGTCATGATAGGCATACGGTGTCATTGCTGACCGACCATAAAACTTTTAAAAAAAGTTTTATCAACAAACTTTTAGGAAAAGTTTGATCAAAAAAGCTTCGCAGCTTCGCAATCAGTGGGGCAAGGTTGGGAAGTGGTGGAGAAGTATATTTCAGGGCAGAAGGGTTACGAGAAGATAGATACAGTACCGGTGGTTGTGATAGATGAATAAAAAGGAAAACTTAGAGTTTAGAGTGCACAAAACCTGGTACATATCGCTTTATAACAAACTTTTTGGAGAAAAGCATCAGAAGTAAAAAATCGAAAAGGTTATATATGTCGGTGATAAATGTGTTGTTTGGGTCATAGGCTCTCGTGCTTAAAAGCAGGCCCTGTACTTAAGTACGGGGTATGTGACTTCTAAATACAAGCAGTAGAGGAGAATAAAGATATGGCAAGATGCTGGACTTGTGAAACAAAATGGGAACAAACGGCTGGAGATTTGTATATTTGTGAATCCTGTGAAGATATATCAGATCAGGTTCGTTCTTTAGAGAAAACGGAACGTGGTAAAATTTCAAAAATTGATGAGTTAGTTTATATTCAAAGAAAGGGTTTTGAATCGATAGCGGGAGGTATGCATGAACTCGCATCTGCTATTGAATGGGGATTTGGTGAGCTTAGCTGGGAGTTACAACAACAAACAGGAGTATTACGGGAAATAACGGCGATATTGAAGACGCCAAGCGAGACAAAAGCAAATGAATGGCGTCAAATGGGGGAAGAGTTGAGAAGGAGGGGTGTTTATTACGAAGCTGTTAAGTTCTTTTCAAAATCTATAGGGACAAACCCATTGGACTATCGAACGTATGTGGGATTAGGGGAGACACACCTACGTATGAAAATGTTTAGTGATGCGAAGAAATATTTTGAAAAGAGTTTACCTCATGCTCCTAACAATTTTTACAAAAGTTATTCTCTTCGTCTCATAGGACGGATCTATTATTACAGAGAAGATTATGGGAATTCAATAAAATCACTAAAAAGAAGCGTTGAACTCTCTCCAAGTTATGTGGAGGCGCGGTATGATTTGGCACAGTATTATGCAGTTAGAGGAGATGCAAGAAATTCGTTGCCATTATTAAGAAGTGTTATAGAGAAAAACCGCTTTTATTTTTACCTTTCCGAAAAAGAAAGAAATTTCAATCCCATTAGAGAAGAAGTCTCCAAATTACAAGAAGAGATGAAAAAGAAGGCTTATACGGATGCTGTTAGTGTAATTTCAAGTGCTAAAAAAACTTTAAAGGGTGCTGAAAAACGCTTTGACCAACTACATGTCAGAAAAGAAAATAGTAAAATGTGGACTCATTTAAAGCTTGCTACGGAGAAAGTATCTTCTGGCAACTACAAATCTATTTTAGAGGCGAAGCCCATAGCTAGCAACGTAATAGACACTGCTGTGGCATCTAAAGATAGAGTCCCACAAGTAGAAAAACTCCAGAAACTTATGGAAAATAGATTTGGTAATTTAACTTTTTCCACCATCTTACATCTATTATTTTTATTATGCTTTATATTGGCCTTTTTGGAATCAGGGTGGTTTTATCTACTAGGTGCTGTTTCGGAAGGATTAGCGTGGTGCCTATGGGATTGGTCAGAGCATAGGAGTTATGGTTATGGCAACGATTCAGCTTTTAATGGTGAAAACTTTTGGGTCGGGTTTATAGCCGCTCCTTTGGCATTTTTCTGGATATTTACTTACTTCTCGTCAAGTAGATGGATAAAGGAAAGTTATGAAAATAGTTTAAATTCAATTAGAGTGTTTGATGATCAGTTTAAAGAAGATTTCTCTGAAGAAAATTTAGAAATAAAACGTCGGGTTGAAGATTTGTTTAGATGAAGTCAAAAATGGGATTGCGGGTGAGGGATTCGCACACGAGGGATGCCCCCGAACTTCATTCGGGTGTGGCACGGCTGTGACTTTATGAAAGGTATAATAAAAACGAAAATTTTGTTATAATCAACCTGATGCGCCACACATGAGCCTCCGCTCATACTCGTTTGGAGAAAGGCCATTTAATCCTTGATGCGGAGCATCATTGTACTCTACGATAACATCGTCCAAAATCATTATTAATTCCTCTGCATCGCTCCACGCCCGTTCCGTCAACGTCTCTTTCAGCCTTCTTACAAACCGCTCTGCAATTCCATTTGTGGCGGGTCTATGTCGTGTAATCCTCACGTGCACAATCTC
>JAUWPM010000042.1 GCA_030611585.1 Methanosarcinales archaeon
GTTTTCTTTTTCCGCGAAGCATTTTTGATCAAACTTTTTCTAAAAGTTTGAAAAAGAAAAAGTGTTGTGTCAACAATTTAGGTTTTCTCGCTTTATCTGTAAAGAAAGATGTTTTTGCAAGTCATTTTTTGGCATAATTCAACGCCTTTATTTGTTGGTCCATCTTAACATTCCCTTTCACTCCATGCTCTGCCAATATGTCAAGCATCCTCCGCAAACTAACCCCTGATAATTCCGCAGCTTCTCCAAGCGTTATCTTTCCAGCTTTGTAAAGCTCCACCACATACCACATCACACCAAGCCTTATGAATTGTCTGATTGCCGTTGATTCGTCCACATCTTCTATCTTCACTCGATATGAGACACCTTTCAATAGATTCTCAGTCAGATGAATCCTCTTTTCTATCATTCCTGCACCTCCCTTATCGCCAAATAATATTCTTCATCTGAAACCATCTCTTTCAGTTCATTAATATAAGTTTCTGCTTTTTCCTTTGATAAAACTTTCTTCTTAAAAAGATGAACGATGAGAGCGGAAGGCGTCAAGTATGGAATGTCTAACGCATCAAGTATCTTCAAGAACTTACCATCATCGCTTGAAATGGCATCGAACTCGCCTGATTTATACAATCTGAATACTTCAGCTTCTCCACCTCTCATTCTCAATCGATCTGTCATTTCCCCTACTTCCTCTTTATCTTCGATTTTTTCTACTTCTAATAATCCTTTCTTTAGATTTTCCTCTATTAAAAGGGCATCTGGATAACCCTCTTCTTTCGGTATTTTTATAGCCTCTTCAAATACTTTTGGGGGAATACATGTCTCTATGTTCTTTAAAACAATCTCTTTGGCTTTTGCCTTCGTCAGCTTGACCAGCGAATCTGTATCCACAACCACTTTCATATTTTCCCCTCTTTAACTATTAGTAATTCAATTTACTCCATGTTATGATTACCTTTTTTTCAAAGAAAGATTTATGCTAAAAATATAGTTTCGATAATCGTTCCTCCCCAACATCTTTGGCTGGGAGAGTTGATAAGTCAAACCTTTTAGAAAAAGGTTTGTAAATATGATGATTTATCTATCGCAGACCGCCGAGAGCGCGGAGACCACAGACGCGGATTCATTTAGGGTGAAGAACATTGTTGATTTTTACCTTCGGTAAAAACGTTGACTAAAATATTCCTGATGTTTTTCTTTTAGCACTGTGGGGCTCTGCCCCACGACCCCGCAAGCCCTGTAAGGGCTTAGTTTTCTTTTTGTAAAAAAGAAAAAGTGTTGTGTCAACAATTTAGGTTTTTTCATCAAACTTTCTTTGTGAAAGAAAGTTTGTTACATGAAATCGCTCAACGCTTTCTGCTTCTCCTCCACAACGGGAAAGAGCAAATTCACATCCTTATCTAACAGCTCCAGCCGTTGTCTCGTGTAATCTGATACGTGGTACTCATTCGCTATGCGTAACGAGACACCGAGATACTTCCTTATACTCGCCGCATGCACGGTAGGAACTATTTTACTACCGCACCATTTGCACGTGCCACTCAATGGTACCCTGCGATATTTTGCGTTACATTTGCTGCACCGCATCTTCTGCGAGCCGAACGCACGGAGGTTACCTTTTATATCACGCAGGAAATGGTTTTTTATTACCGTTTCCGCGACTTCACGCGCATCTACCGCTCGTATCATCCTCGCTAATCGCAACTGCGCCTCCAACTTCTCTACCATTGTGCCCAGTTGCTTATACAACGAATTTAAAGGACCTGCCGCGATATCCGTGGTCTCATGTGTATAACCAAATCCGTACGCATCCTTTGGTTTCTCTATTCTACTTGCTGCGGTCTCTATTTCCACTTCTTTGGGATGCTTACCCGCGCAAGCAGCTTCGTAGAACTCCAGGGGATATTCGCGTGCTATAGAGACGTTGCGTGCTTCCTTGTCCACCTCCTTCGGATTGATGAACGGAACGAGCACAAGAGGAGCGTCCATCTTGCCGCCTCTTTTCTCGGGCAGAAAGGACAGGGAAAAATTGAGCAGTGCATCCAGCAGAAGGAGAACGGAATCTTCGTCACCGTCGCAATTTCTGCGTTTCGCCGCATGGAAAAACGGATGTGCATAACAAGCCGAAGCCCTCGTGAACCCGATTACCCGTCCCAATATTCCCGCGGAAGTATGCGGCGCCAATCCGAGCACGAGTTGCCCTATGAGGTCCTCCCTGCGTGACGCACCGTAATAGGGCGCTAAGCCGTAGAATTGAGTGAGAAGTGAATCCACAAACTGCGACACCTTCAGTAAATACGACGTCGCATCAACCGAAATAACAATATCCTGCTGCTTGAGCTCTACTATTTGCGTCTCGGTCCGCAGCTCCTCGCCATTTGTGTCTTGCGAATAGCCCAGCTCCCTTGCTTTTTCCACGCTCAAGCCTATCTCCCCAGGTTTGAAATGCGTGAGCGGCAAATTCGTAAAGTCGTAGCGTATCGTGCCGTCCTTGAATACGACCACGCCGTGCTTCGCCCTTAAAATCCCCTTGCCGAGATGCTCAGCCACTTTCTGCTTTGTTATAAGACCTTGCACACATTTCACATCCGGTTTTTTATTAGAGTTCGTAGGATCTTCACCCAGCCTTTTCATCGTATTCTGGTAATAGCTCAACAAATCAAAGCTTTTTTTCGTATCCCGGTTATTATCCCTGTTTTTGTCTATTTTATTCTGGTCAACGTGTCCTATCGCTTGAAGTTCTACATCTATCACTTTGCTCTTCAATGCTTCCTTCAGTGACCTGTTCTTTCCCCCGTATTCACCAATAGGAAAGAGCGAGTGAGGAGCGGGCTTCATTCTTCTCTCTTTCGATTTCTCCGGTCTCCCCATCCGCATGCCGATTCGTGTCGGCGCTTTGTTCCTCGTCTTTAGCCGTACCGATTCGTCTCTCTTTAAATCCTCGGTTATTCCTAAACACCGTAGCAACGCATTCGGCTCGGCGATCGCTAAAAAGCTTTTTTTACCTATAGATGCAGGTTTAACTTGCATCTTCTCTTGAGTTTTATGCAGGACAAGCAAATCCTCCAGAATACGCTTTACTCTACCGTCACTTTCATCAGGAATAAAGAGCGTTTTTTCATCTACAATCCCCTTTTTGCAGATATAATCCGTCAAATATTCTTTATCCTCTTCTGTTACGTCCTCCCACAAGTACGTGTATGCAGGATGAAGTGGCATCGCATAGCGATACGCGATTTCTATTGCTTCTGCTTGACCCGGTGGTTGCAAACGCCATTTCGCTGCCTCATCCTTTGATCTCGTTTCCAACTCCTTTAACCACCATTCATGCGAGTACGCACCGGGCATTAACCGATGTCCGGTCTCTAAGAAATCGCCGTAATCAATGAGTATCTCGCCTAAATCCACTATCTCTGCTATTCCATCCCAGAACTTAGCCTGGGCTGCCGGATACTGGTTTGACTTGCATCCGGCATCCTGCATCGTCTCCTGAGTTTGAGCGTCTAATCTGACGAGTGAGCCGTCGTTCAATTTCACCGTTGGTCCTTCAATCGAGTCAACGGGGACAACACAGCCCGCCTTACCCGGCAGTTCCGGCTTTATCTGCGTTCCTGCGGCGGTGAATCCAAGCAAAGACATTGTCGTGGGGTTTAATCCCACAGTTTCAAGTCCCGTATTGCGTGCGCGTCCGTAACGAAGACTAAATGAACCCTTCGCCGATGGGCGCCCGAATACTGGTCTCCCGGCGATTAAGTCCGCTAAGAAACTCTTCTTTCGTTTCTCACCCTTCGATTTCACCAGCTTTGTTATCCAGTCCCAGCCTTCGAGCCCAAGGCGGTCAACGTGCCGTTTGATCTTCGGTGCCTTCATTGCAACCCCTTCCGTGAGTACAAGCACCATTCCACCCCGTACCTTATCTGTCGCGACCCGTTCGAGGTCTTTATAGCCGCCCACTTCGATCTCTTCGGTAGGATCGCCGTCAATACAGATGGGGCAACTTTGCACGATCTCCTTTATCTCTTCGTCGGTCGGCGTATATTGCAAGCCACTTATCCGCTCGTAGACCGAGACTTCCAGAACGTACCGCCCTATCTCATCTTCTCGCGGATGGTACGCCGCAAAGCCCAGTCTCCTTCTTATATAATCCGCAGCTAATACCGAGAGCGCCTGAGCGGTTCCTCCTGCACTTCGTATCGGGCCGGAATAAAATATTTTTATATACTCGCTACCGTCATCGTTTCTATCCGATTCAACACGTGCGATTCCTTCTATGGGTGCTGCAACCACCCCCTCTGTGAGTATCGCCATTCCGGTTCGTACTGCGTGTTCGATGATTTCAATCCGTTTGTACGTACCGAATCTGCCGTCCGCGAAGTCAGTACCTATTCGTAACGCTATCCCCTCTCTATCCAAACCGTCTCGCTCTAATTCGTGTATCCTCGTACTCAAGCCCTTTATGCCGATGAGCGCCTCCACGCGTTCCGCAAGGTCTTTCGTAATGTTTATTTCCGGAGTCTGTGCGGGATCCAATCCCTTCTTCCTCGCCTCGGTCGCTATTTTCAGCTCCTTCGCTAAGGTCTCCGTTAACGTTTTGTGGTAGCGCGAAGTAGAAGACATCGTATATAATTATGTAATGGCATGCGAAGTTATAAATTTTGATCTGTTCAATCACAACTTACAATGTGTACTTCTTCCCCAGCTCAACCAGCTCCACGTTCTTGAAGAAATCCTTAAACAGCTCAGGGTGTTCGGTATGCACGGGATACAGCCGATCGGGATTTATCGCGTTAATAAGCGCTTTTAGTTCGGGTCCTGAAGCATGACCGGAAGCATGAGCAAAATAATCTTTTATACCAAAATGCTCTAACCAGTTCCTTTTGCGTTCTTCGTCTAATTTCATCTCGTCACTGAACGGTTCACAGGACGATTTTATCCAGATAGCTGCTTCTGGTTGGAGATCCGTGAGTTGATTTATCTCCCAGAGGCTCATGGAGACCACGTAGTTCTCTGGTTTTTGCTGCAACTCTTTGCAGGTTATTGCATTCTCCCGGCTAATAAATGCCCGCTCCCAATTTGCATAATCCCGCTCGACCTGGTTCCAATCGAACCCGTACCCGTCCTTGCCGATTAAACCCCAGCTCTTCTTCGGAACTAAAATCTTTACGGCACTGAGCGAGAAGGGAGCTAAATCGCCCAACGCTTCTATAAGGTACGCAAGTTTTAAGGTAACCACAAAAGCTCGATCATTCGTTCGAGCAGCTTCAAAAATGGTATTTACTCTATCTAAATCTCTGATTGGATGCTCAACAAAGACCAAGCCTTTCGCTGTGGCAATCAACTGCGTGATTTCGCTCCTTACGCCTGATTCACTGTCTGTTCGTGCGCTATCAATTCGCGTTCCTTCCGTTACGAGCCATTTTGGCTTTGCGGCTTGAGCTTTTTTCACAAATTGTTTGCTTAAAGCTTGATTGTAGCCGTGAAAACGAATATCGCCCGTATAAACCAGGTTTCCTTCGTCAGAATAAATGACGTAACCACATGCGCCAGGTAAAGAATGATCCACGGGAACCATCTCGATCTCTAACGAGCCGATTGTAACTCTATCCTCTGGCGCCATCACGTGATAAATTCGCTCATGGACGAAATCTGTGTTTCTCCTTGTTACTCGGCTTAAGGTTCCTCTTTTATTAGTGTAAAAGGTAAATGCGTCGCAGGCGGTGACTAAATCTGATAACGGATTGCTGCCTGTTTCTTCCAAGACCTGAAGAATGGTTCTTGTCGCTTCCGTACAGTAAATCGGAATATCGGTCCGCAAGAAATGGATGTACTGTGCGTGATCGGCATGTGCGTGAGTAAGAAGAACCGCATCTACGCTTCTTTCCTCTGCTGGGCGATCCATGTGCTTGAGGTAATCCTCACGGTAAATGCCTTTGACGTCAGGCAGAAGCCCTAATTCGAAGAAGTCGGCTAATGCAGTGCATTTGCGCGGTTGTAAGAACTCGGCAAAGTACTGGTTTGCGATATTGAAGCTCATGCCGAAGTCGAGGAATATTCGCGTGCCTTCGGCTTCTAACAGTATCTTGTTGCCGCCGATTTCGTTTATTCCACCGTAGAAAGTTAGAGAGGGCATATTCTCTTTTATAGAATAGATTTGGATTGCAAACTATAAACTTGTGACAAGAAAACCTAAATTGTTGACACAGATTAACGCAGATTAACACAGATGATAAAAATCAACTTTGTTCTTCACCCTAAATAAATCCGTGTAAATCCGTGTCTAAATAGAAAGCAGTTATACTTTACGTACAATTAAAAATCAACTTTGTTCTTCACCCTGAATAAATCCGTGTAAATCAGTGTTAATCTGTGTCTTAAAGAGAATTACGGTAGTTATACTTTTTTATGTACAGCAAGAAAATCAAAAAAATAAAAAAAGAGGTGATAAAAATCACCTCGCGTACAGAGTCCCTTTTGCCTTCTTCTCGCCCATTGCGAGATCGCCGAGGTACTTCTTGTACTCTACGCCCTCTATTGACTCAGTACCATCTGGTCTGAACGAAGGCATCATCTCCAGCACCTTGCCCTTCACTACGATCTCGCCACCGATCATGTCCGGTCCGAACAGTTCCGCATCGCCTCCGATCGTTATCTTGCCGCCGCTCATGCTCAAACCCGCGAGCCTGTCCACGTTACCCTTTATCAGGATCTCGCCACCTGCCATGTACTGCCCGACGCACTCACCGGCATTGCCATTAACCATCACTTTACCGCCGGTCATACCCTTATCTTCGCCACGATACATCGCACAGAGGTTGTCCTCAGCATCACCCTCGATTACCAGTTCGCCACCGCGCATCTCTCTGCCCGCCCAGCAATTCGCATTTCCTTTCACGACTATCTTACCGCCTTCCATCATCGCACCACAGTGCATGTCCACGTCACCACGTGCCTCGATCTCACCCGATTTCATACCGTCTCCGATGCGCTTCACTCGTGTCAAATCTCCTTCAAACACGATTTTAACTTCGTCTCCACTTCCTGCATCTCCAGCGACACTCACATCGAACAGATCGCCTGCAGCCTCCTGCTTGTTGCCCCACCAGACCTTCACGGCTTTTAGTTCCGCCTCACTCTTGCCAAACAGCTTATCCGGGGTTAACGCGTCTACCTCGACCGGTACTTGAGCGATTCCACTCATTGCAGCATCCTTCAATTTTAACGTTATGGTTTGCATTTTTCTTTCCTCCTCTTCTCCTCTATAAAATTAGTTAACTGCTCCTCCACGGCGCTTTTATCTCGTATGGATTCGGCAAGTAAGCGTCCTGAACCGGATAGTTATTGAAGGTCACCGAGTAGTATTTAGCGAATTTGTCCTTCAGCGTTACGAGCATCTCATCCGTCAGCTTATCATCGCATTCCGGCGTCACGAAAATCGTCCTTCCCGGCGGCGTCGCTACGACCTCGCCATCCTTAACCACAATCTGTCCGCCTTTGATCGTGTATTTCGTATTCAAGAACGCCTTCTGGATCTTGCCTGCATCGCGCTCTTCCGGAGACATATCGTAAATCGCAACGTCTGCGTCCGCCCCAACGCCAAGATGCCCCTTGCCATGCTCGTGCAGTCCTAAGGTCTTCGCAGTCATTCCTCGTGTGATTATCGCGATCTCATTCAAATCGTACTCCCGGTCTATCGAGGGCAACGCTGCTCGATCGAAGATCGCCTTGTGCATAGCCTCCGCAGACTCATCCCTTCTCTTCTTGCTCATTAGATGCGAGATAATTATCGGATACCCGATGAACGGACCTGCATTCGGATGATCTGTCGTGAGTGCGACCTTCCACGGGTCTTTTACCAGCAATGCCAACTCCTGACCGATCGCCCACTGGATGGTATGCACACTTACTTTACCGGAATACAAGAATGGAGTTATGCCCGTTCCGGTTTCCAGTTCCACGTCGTGATTCGTCCATTTACGTCCCGTTATCTGATACAAACTGTATTCCATCGGTCCATCTGCGGTCATTGTCGTTGTATCACCCAATATCACCGAGCCGAGGTCAATGCTCATGTGGTCGTTTTCGTTAATATAGTCCGCAATCGCATCAGCCTTCGACTCGAAATTGCCCCAGGTCGTACCTCCATACGAATGGAACTGTGTGTGTGTCGCGTGCATCGTCGGGCGGTCTCTGTACGGCTTTATGCCTTTCACCACGTCGTACGTATCCTTTGTCATTTCATAGTTCCCCGGATGACCCAGCATGTTTCCATGCACGTGAATGCTGTGTGGCATCTCGAACTTCTCATTTGCCTCCGCCAAACCCTTTATGATCTCCGCGGGTGTAACGTCAAAGTAAGGCACTGTATCATTTAGGTTACAGTTCTTTCCCCAGCCCCACGCCTCTGTTCCACCGGGATTCACCACTTTCACCGCATATCCCTTTGTTGCTTTCATCATCCACGCGATGTACGCCGCAAGCAAGTCGGTATCGCCGCTCTTCACGTACTCCATCGTCATCCAGTTGTTGTCAATGAGCGGCATTGCCGCGTTGTCCAGTATCGGGATGTCCACCATCTCCTCGTGCGTGTGCCGTGCCGCAAGCGGAGGCATCGCCGCTTCCATCACGAAGGTGTACCCCATCCTCGCATACCGGTAGCCCGTGGCAAAGGTATTGGGGACCGAATATCCGGATTGTGCTCTGCAAACCTTCGTCTTTGGTTCCACTCCCTTTCGCTCGTCTTCCGGTCGCATAATCCGCCCTGCGTTTACTTTACCGCCCGCAATGTGTGAATGGATGTCCACGCCACCTGGCATTACCACTCGCCCTTCCGCATCAATAACCTTCGGATTCGTTACTGAGTCCACCACTTTACCGTCTCGAATGCAAATGTCCTTCTTCTCGCCCTTTACTCCGTTTATCGGATCGTAAACCACTCCATTCCGTATCAATAATTCATCAGCCATTTTACTCACCCTCCTTTTCTCTCATTGCTCTGATTTCCGTCAGTATCCGCTGTAGGATCTCCTCATCTGGCAAGTAGTCAGTATCCAGTATCTTCCGCAGTCGTATCGGTACGTTATCCATCCGATAAACGTTGCCCTCCGCTTCTATTCCGCTTACCGCAGCCGGAATGACAACATCTGCAAATTCGGTCGTCGGATTCGCATAAGGGTCTATCTGTATAACCGGAATCTTAGCCAGGTGCTTGAGCGATTCACCTGGGAAATGCGCTCCCGGATCCGAGGCGATTATCATCGCGGCATCACAATCTCCCCTGTACAAAAGGTCCGTAGCTGACTGCTCTCCCGGATTGTACCACGCATATCCTCTGGACATGTCAATGGCGAACGGGAAACCAGTCTCCCAGGTGCAGACCTGATTGATTCCCGCTACGTTGTAATGCCCCCTCAATGGCATAATACTCGCCTTGGTGTGTAAATGAGCCGCCCTTGTGAACTGTATCGCATTCACAATGTTGTTGTGCCGTGCGCCCGTGTGCGTTACACCCATGCCGAAGAAGGTCATCACGAATTTCGACTCCTTTACCATATTTGCAACCTCTAACAGTTGCTCCTTCGGCACGCCACCTACTTCGTCAGGCACGACGTCCTCGTGTCCTCGCAAGATTGCCCGTAACGCAGAAAATACCTGATAATCCTTCCCCTGCTTTATCTGCACGAATACGTCCGCCATCTTCGCTGTCATCGTCTTCCTTACGTCCACGACTACCATCTTCTTCCCTTTCTTCCCTTCTTCTGTCCAGTATCCCTTCGAGACATACGAATATCGCTTCATGTGATTCGCATGCGCCTGCGCTGGATTCGCACCCCAGTAGATAATGAGGTCCGCTCGGTTCTTCACCTCTCCCAGTGTACATGACGGCAGTCCAACGTCATTGATCGCCAGCACAGAAGGCCCGTGACAGACCGAAGCCGTATTGTCCATAACTGCACCCAGATCTTCTGTTAGCTCCACTCCGACTTTGTGCGCCTCGCAAACCGTAGAACTCCAACCATACAGAAGCGATCTCCTCGACTTGTACAATATCTCCGCCGCTTTCTTTATCGCTTCATCGTAAGAGCACTCCCGGAGTTCGCCGTTCTCCCGTATCGCAGGACTCTTTATCCGTTCGTGTCCCAGCAACTTAGCCTTGCCCACCGAGCATGCGCCCTTTTTCACCTTCACTATTTCGTTATTCTCAACTTCCAGCACGATATCGTCGCATACACACCCACACAATGAGCATACAACGTCTGTTACTTCCACCATTTTTTCGTTTACCTCCTTTTTAGCCTACCCCATATACGTCCGCATTAGTTCTTTTACCGGCAAAACTGCTTCCGCGGTCTTCTCTACCGTTGCGTCTACTCCTTTGAACGAAGGCATCCCTGCACCATGCGTGTCGCCGCTTATCACCGCGTTGCACCAGGGGCCCATCGGAATAAAGACCATCCCTTCCGGATTCCCGTCGTCTTGCTTCGCTTTCACGATCACAGCTCCGTACGCAGTCGTGACTTTCACAGTGTCTTCTTTAGCAACGCCGAGTTTCTCCATGTCGTTTCCGTTCATATCGCAGCGTGCCACTTCGCCAAAGTATTTCTCCGTAAGTTTGCTGTCCAAGTTTTGGCCCTGCACGGCCGTTCTCCCACTTATCAGTCTAACGTTCATTCCCTCCATTTTTACTCCTTCTAATTATTTACACTCTTACACTACACCCATATTTAAGTTTTTTGCTTTTTTACGTTTAAACTTTGCTAATTGTATGTAAAGATGAAAAAGATCTACGGCATTCTCGGCGATCCGGTAGCACACAGCCTCTCTCCGGTTATGCACAACGCGGCATTTGAGGAACTCGGCATGGATGCTGTCTATCTCGCGTTCCGAGTTTCACAGAACGAACTTGAGGATGCAATAAAGGGCGCGAAAAGTCTCGGCATCGCCGGTCTTAACGTTACGATACCGCTGAAGGAAAAGGCGCTCCTTTTCGTGGATGCTGAAGAAGTGGCACGGAGAATAGGCGCGATAAATACCGTTGATTTCCGCACTGGTGGCACGCCGGTTGGCTACAACACCGATGGGATCGGCTCAATCCGGGTGCTGAAAGAGACCGTGGGCGAACTAAAAGGCAAAAAAGTGCTCATTATTGGCGCGGGTGGTGCTGCAAAGGCGATCACTTTTTACCTCGATCTCAAAGGTGCAAAGGTAACAATAGCAAATAGGACGAAAGAACGAGCTGCTCAATTAGCTTCTAAGCTCAGTAATGCTGATGCTATTGGATTGGATACGGAACTTAAGCAGCAGATCAAAACTTCGGATATTTTGATACATGCGACTTCGGTCGGAATGCATCCGCATGAGGATGCTACGTTAGTTACCGCAGATATGATGCATCCTGATCTTGTGGTCTTCGACGTCGTGTACAATCCGATGGAGACGAAGTTGCTGAAAGAGGCGAAACGTGCGGGCGTGAAGAAGATAGTAAACGGTGTGAAAATGCTCGTCTATCAGGGCGCCGCATCGTTCGAACTATGGACAAAAGAGGAGCCGCCGATAGCGGTAATGGAAAAGGCGGTTACGGATGCGTTGGCATGCGATTAGTATTTATAACCACCAGATTACACAGATTTTCACGAGAAATTATAAAGATACAACAGGTCAAACCTGTATCTGGCATCATGTATCCTGCATCATTTTCTTGTGTCTATCTTGTTGTATATCAAGTATAACTGCCTTCACTTTAAGACACAGATTACCACTGATTTACGCGGATTTATTTAGGGTGAAGAACAAAGTTGATTTTTATCATCTGTGTTAATCTGTGTCAACAATTTAGGTTTTCTCGTTCATCCGAGGAAAGACAAAAGGCAGCTATCAGCGCATCCAATTGAATTCGCTCATGCGCACCCTCGGTAATTCGGTAGTCCGCTTCGCCAATTCGATCCATCAATTTCACCTTCTTACGAGCGGGTATATTTAGATTTATCACGAGCCGATGCATCTGCGCTAATATTTCATCGCCGGATATGCCTTTGTCCATCAGATTCCCCAAGGCATCGAGTGCGTCAAAGAATTTACCGTCCAGTGCAAGGGTTATCACCTCTTTTATCTCCTCTGGTCTGGCAGTTGCCGTTATCTCGTAGATCATCTCTGGTTTGAGTTCACTGCTGAGTACCGCGGCACTTTGCAATGTGTTTACTGCTCGTCGCATATCGCCCATCGAAACGTAGTTTATTGCTCGAACAACCTCTTCGGAGACTTTCAAGCCCTCTTTATCTGCGATATATTTTGTACGAGCTGCAATTGCATCATAGGAAAGCGATTTGAACCGGTACACCGAGCATCGGGATTGTATGGGCTCGATTATCTTGGACGAGTAGTTACAACTGAGAATGAATCTGCATGTGCCGGAATATCGCTCCATCGTTCTTCTCAGTGCGGACTGAGCTGCATCGGTCAACGCATCTGCCTCGTCGAGGAAGATGATTTTGAAAGAGGCGTTGCCAATCGGCATGGTTCGTGCGAAGTTCTTGATGTTCTTGCGGACCACCTCGATGCCACGTTCATCGCTTGCGTTAAGCTCGGTAAAGTTCTCTGACCAGGTATCACCGTAGAGTTCCCGTACCATAGCGATCGCAGCGGCCGTTTTACCAACACCCGCGGGTCCGGAAAAGATAAGATGCGGTAAGTTCCTTTCCCTTACGTAAGATTGAAGATTCCGTATTATGGGGTCTTGCCCTGATACCTCTTTTAGCGTCCTCGGTCGGTACTTCTCAGTCCATATCTCATCTCTCGGCATCGGCGTTCACTCCACTTAGCATACCTTATAAAATTTACATTTTCATGTATCTATAAAATAATAAAGATGTTATGGATTTAAATCCAATTTCTGGGTTGTTGTTGGTGAAGGCGTTCATCATCCTTTTTGTGGTAATGGATCCGCCGGGCAATATTCCGGTGTTTATCGCGGTAACGAAGGGGATGAAGAAGGAAGAGCGGATAACGGAACTTAATCATGCGGTTATCGTTGCTACAATTCTCCTGCTCCTATTCGCATTCCTCGGCAAAATTATTCTGAATGTGTTAGGCATAAGTTTAGATAGCTTTATGATCGCAGGCGGGATTCTCCTTTTGCTCATCTCCTTTGATCTTTTACGCGGTGAGCAGAAATACGGAGTGCTTGGCGAATCAGGAGCAGGAGTGGGAGCGGTTCCGATAGGAACCCCGCTGCTCGCCGGGCCCGGAGCCATCACAGCAGTCATGGTGATAATACAATCGTCTGGCGTTTTTGTGGTCCTTTTTGCTATCTTCTCCGCGATCATCGCC
>JAUWPM010000131.1 GCA_030611585.1 Methanosarcinales archaeon
GTATTAAGCGGTTTATCTCCCGCGTATGAGCCCGACGCAACAGGGAGTGTAACGGATAAAATGGAAGATATAATAATCAGTGCGAGCAGAACGCCACTAAAAATCGAATGTGATCTCATCTACGTTATTATCCCTCCTAACCTCTTCAATCTCATTCTTTTCATCTACCACTGCTCGGATGCTGTGTGTTCCTTCAGCCACCACAATTGGTAGTTTCTTAATCACCGATGCACCGCCTTCTAACGCATCAATCTTTTTCGTCACGCTCCTTTCTCCATCCACGTAAAGCGAAAGCTCGAAATTCATCGCGGGCATTTCACCTTCATTTCTGAGTTCCACGGGAACCGAATAGCAGAACATACTCCCACAGGATTTCTCATCAACGGGTTGCTTGTCAACGCAGCCACTTAAAACTATGGCTGCACAGAGGACTGAAAAGATCAAAAGGACCGCGGGAAGTCTTCCTTTCTTCCCGCGCCTTGATAGAGCGATGAGCGACGATAGTAGAGCAGCTATTAATCCACCCCCGGCTATCGGAACACCGCCGGCAGTTGCAGCACTGGTTTCAGTCCGTAGAGGTGTTAAAATCCTCACGGACAAATCAGGGTTACGCACGACATAAGCGTCCGAACTGAAGACGTTGTTGTTTTCGTTCAATTCAGGCACAGCGTTCTCCGTATCAACTTCTGCTTTGACGGTGTGCGTTCCGTGTGTTGCATTCCAGGGAATAGTTACTCGTTTAATGCCACTGGCATCCATGCGAACGACGCCCGAATAGACCTCCAAATTATCCACGAATATCTTTAGCGTAACGTCGTTCTCGTACAGGCGACCATAATTGTTTACCACTGCGTTGAGCGTGTTCACTCCTTCGGTCAGGTTCTCGAATTCAAGTTTGACGGAAAAGTCAGGTGCGGCTTTTTCAGTGGTTTTGTGCTGTGCAACAAGGACCGCCAGAACCGGATGGAGATAATATTCGCCTTCCAGCTCGCCTTCGTCATCCACGTCTATTTTACCATCGCCGTTGACGTCCTTGCCCCTGAGGAAGAGGAGGTTATTATTTGTCTGAACGTAACTGGAAACATCGAAGGTCTTGAGATCAATGCCGTAGGTTTCATCGTCTTGATTGTTAGCCACGTCGTTTCCTCCCACGCTATAACCATTAAACTCTAAATAGTCCGGCTCGCCGGGATTGCCCGCGAGGTATGCTACCGTAAGATGTGCAGTTTCGACATTCGCAGTATTAATATCCCCTTTAAACTGTACCGACGCGAAATCGTTTATTGTTGGTACGGCACCTGCCCAGCCCTTGCCATGCAGGCTTGGATTGCCATCGCAGACCCAATAGGAGGTTTCAGGCTGATTCTCATCTTCGTAGACTGCTACAAGGATAATGCCGTAAACCCGGCCATCAAGTTTATTTCCGCGTTCACCCCTGCTCGTATCTGCTATACCCGTGTTAAGTCCGGATACTACTTTATCCGTTACGTCGTAATAGACCCAGTAGCTACCGTGGCTTGAGCAGTACACATTGGAGTTATCATCGTTTACGCCACGGAGGGCAGTTTTGCCAAGATCGTGCCCGTTAAATGTCGTCTGCACCCACCCCTCGTAGCGCTCAGTGCCGCCCCAAACGCCAACATACAGCCGCGCCCACTTGACATTAACATCCCCGGGCAGCTCAAATGTTTGCTTATATGGTGGGCAGCCAAGCCCGTAGCTCTCACCCACGTACACGCCACCTTTAAAAGTGCCATGAGCCACTAAATCGAGTTTATCCGTATACGGCACGCCGTCAAAAGAATAGCTCGCTCCCGCTATCTGCACCAGCGGCAATATGCTTACCATTATTATCCCGATTAAGAGAATGGTTTTCCCGGCTACTCGCAATTTACGTGCCTCCTCCACCTTTTGTTGTCACAATACTGGCATTTATTGTTTATTATTAATAAGTCTTCTCATTTTTATATTACATAAACTTCTAAAAAAGCCTTCTTTTAAGAGTGGACGAAATCAGAAGTTTTTTCTTAGCGTACTTCATTTTATTTTTTACTTGTGGAGAATCTACGAGGAACGATGGAAGAGCTAAGTGACGAGATACGGAAATATGCGTTGCAGAATGCGGTGAAG
>JAUWPM010000020.1 GCA_030611585.1 Methanosarcinales archaeon
AAACACAAAGGAGGCTATTAAAATGCGTATTCTTATAGACACCAACATATTCATCTACCGGGAGAATTATCACATTATTCCAGGCAATCTCCAATCTCTCCTAAAAACATTGAACGATTTAATAGTACAAATTTTGGTTCACCCCCTCTCGGTACGCGAAATCGAAAGAGATAAGAATCAGGAAAGAAGGGAGATCGCCCTATCAAAAATTAAAACGTATCCCATTTTAGATAATCCCCCCTCTTTAGAAGTTGATCAACAGTTTCTCACCATTGTTGGTCAAACAAATAATGCTCACGAGCTCGTGGATAACAACTTGCTGTATTGTGTTTATAAAAATGCAGTTGATTTTCTGATAACAGAAGACAGAGCCATCCATCGAAAATCCGAGAGATTGGGTATATCAGATAGAGTATTTGACATAGACGAAGCATTGGAGTATTTCAAGAAACAGCTTTCGGTTGAAAAAGTACCAACACCTCCTGCATTAAAATATGTTCCGGTCCACAATTTGGATATAAACGACCCTATATTTACTTCACTCAAAGAGGAGTACGCCAAATTTTTAGATTGGTGGGAAAAAATATCAAGGGAAGGTAGAAAAGCCTGGGTTTACTTTAAAGGTGATAGATTAGGTGCAATCTTGATATACAAAATTAAAGACGAAGCTATTGCCTCTAACCCCCCTTTGCCGAAAAAGAAGAGGTTGAAAATTTCTACTTTTAAAGTGACTTATACAGGCTACAAAATAGGCGAACTGTTTATAAAAATTTCTACAACGTTTGCTATCAGCAACAATATTGATGAATTATATCTTACACATTTTACAAAACCCGATGATTCTCTCGTTGTATTAATTGAGAACTTTGGCTTCTATAAAGCAGCAGAGAAAAACGGAGAGGATATATTTATCAAAAAAATAGTGCCGGACGAAAAGACCAAAGACCCGCTTGAGATCGCCAGAAAGTTTTATCCGAGCTTTTTTGATGGTAAGAGAATTAAAAAATTCGTTATACCTATACATCCAGAGTACCATAACAGATTGTTTACGGATTACCAACCCAGACAGCCCACCTTATCCGAGTTTGGAGGGGAACTTATAATCGAAGGCAATACGATCAAAAAAGCCTATCTCTCTCATTCGAGAATCAGGAAAATGTCAGAAGGTGATATTCTGCTATTCTATCGGTCGGTTGATGAAAGAAGAATAACATCTTTGGGTGTTATAGAAAAAGTCTATCATAATATCAGGAATCCCGATGAAATCATTCGTTATGTCGGTAAAAGGAGCGTTTATACCAAAAAAGAAATTGAAGAGATAGCAAAGAACCCTACAAAAGTAATTCTATTCAGACAACATTTCCATCTTAGAAATCCGCTCGCACTTGATTTTTTGATAACGAATAATATACTCTCCGGTGCTCCACAATCAATTGTTAGAATTACTCATGAGAAGTATTTGCTGATAAAAAGAGGCGGAGGTATAAATGAACGTTTTACTATCAATTAGACCCAAGTATGTTGAAGAAATAATTAAGGGGAACAAAAGATACGAGTTTAGAAAGTCTATATTTAAGAAGAATGTGGATAAAGTGTGGATATATGCTACATCCCCAACAAAAAAAATTGTTGGCACATTTGTAATAGGGAAAATAATAAAGGACGCACCTGAGAATCTGTGGAAAAATCTTAATGCGCTTTCCGGACTAAGTGAACAAGAATTTTTTGATTATTTTTATGGAACAAAAACGGGGTTCGCCCTTGAGCTTGAGTATACAAAGTTTTTTGAAGTTCCTATTGATCCTAAAACAATTTTCCCTGATTTTACCCCACCTCAGTCATTCTATTATTTTGATGACGCTTTAATCAAAGCCATGCATGAAGAATATAATTACCTTTGATTCGCTGATAAAGGCATTAAGAAAAATAGATAAAAATGAAAAGAAGCATTAACGAAATCGAAAGTGTTCTATAAGGAAATGAAAATTATGAACAGAATATTTATTTTAACCACGATATTTGTCTTCCGGACTATTTTTGTCGGATCTACAAATTTATTGGCTTTGCAATTTTTACGGGCTCCATTTATAACTTCGCCATCGCTGTTGAATCTATAACCATTATGATTCCGCGTATAATGCTGGAGAATAAACCTTTAAATAAATAATATAAGTATTGGAATGAAATGAAAGAAAAACACGGAAAATACTTCTCGAAACAGTGTTAAGAGAAAAATTTATTTTGTCAAACTTTTTCTAAGAAAGTTGTTGACAAACCTTTTCTTCAGAAAAGGTTTAATGGATGATTATGCCTCAAATTCGTTTTGAAGTAAAATCCATCTTGAGAAAGGAAATAAGAACAACAGAAGAGTATTGGAAACTAATCTCAGAAATAAAATGAAGAAGGGAGATGTGATATGGCAAAGGAAATCTTAGTATTATTTGACAAGGTTGGGAATACATTGGATGTGTGGTTTGGCGAGCCAAGAGAGGCTATTTGCGAGGAAGTAGAAGAGGAGTTTTTAATAAAAAAGGATATAAAAACTGGTGAAATTGTGGGCTTCGAGAAATTTAATCTTTTACCTGTGAAGGAGGGAGAAGAGATACCTGAGGTTAAATTTGTGGTTAGAGAGAAACAGTAGACAAGGATTGAAACAAAACTTTTTTCGCTTTGCGAAAAAAACTTTACTAAAAATGCTTACGTATAAAACTTTTTAGAAAAAAGTTTTAATGAAGAACTCATACGGAGCTGGGAACGAATCTTCGACCTAAAACTTTTGAAAAAGCATTCGGATTGGATGGGCGGAGAAACGATACAAGCATGCATCGAAAAAATTTATATTGACGAAGTAGTAACCGTAACTTATTTTATTTAGAGGCGAGATAGCAAACGACACAAATAAAAAATCTTTTAAATAAGCAGTGCATAGCTTTTTTTTATATTCATCATGGCAAAGTGTTAAAAATAAGAAGGAGGAAGAACGAATCATGGCAAAGAAGAAATACGATCAGGTGTACCAATTTAAAGTTACACTGGAGGGCATTAAACCGCCGATTTGGCGACGGATACAGGTCCCGGAAACTTATACGTTCTGGGGCTTACACGTCGCCATTCAGGACGCTATGGGTTGGGATGATTACCATCTCCACGAGTTCGAACTGGTCAATCCGTCAACCGGTTTAAAGGCGAATATAGGAATCCCAGTTCCAGGTGAAGGTTATGATAGAGGAGTTCTTCCAGGCGGGAAACAAAAAATAGCCGACTATTTCTCTATGGCGAATCGAACCGCAAGTTACGTATATGATTTCGGCGATGGTTGGGAACACAAAATACAACTGGAGAAGATACTGCCCCGAGAGAAAGGCGTTGCGTATCCGAAATGTATAGAAGGGAAAAGAGCATGTCCACCGGAAGATTGTGGTGGTGTCTGGGGCTATGCAGACCTTTTAGAAATCATAAAAGACCCCAAGCATGAGGAGTACGAAGAGATGCTGGAGTGGGTTGGCGGGGAATTCGACCCGGACCATTTTGACGTAGAAGAGGTTAGTTTTGGTGATCCTGATAAATGTCGTAAAAGTGCTTTCGGGTAGAAGAGGCACACTGTCTGAGCGGTCGTATCCGACTTCCCGCCCTTAGCACTCCGTTCAAATCATAGTTTGCAGGACTTCACAAACACCAGGAACGTTAGTTAGTTATATGAACTGAACAAAACTGAGGTAAAATAAAAATGAGAACAGACGTCGAATATCTGGAGTTTCTGTGGCCAATGCGACATTATTTGATCACCTGCGGGGACATTGAAGGCAAATCAAATATCATTGCGGTCAGCTTCTGTATGCCGGTATCAAAAGAGCCCCCGCTCATCGCTTGTGCTATAGGACGAGGGGCTTATTCATGTACGGTAATTGAACGCACGAACGAGTTTATTGTGAATGTGCCGTCACAATCGCTCAAAAAGCAAATCTATTATTGCGGGTTCCACTCAGGGTATGACGTTGATAAATTTAAAGAAACAGGCTTAACGCCACAACCAGCACGCAAGGTAAAAGCGCCCATTATTGCTGAATGCGTCGCCTGGATGGAATGTACCGTTCGGCAAGAGATAGAAACAGGAAGTAAAAACCTATTTGTCGGTGAAGTGATTGAGGCGTACGCAGATGACGCGCTTGTGAAGGGCGAAAGGAAGGTCGAGTATGCACATGGCAACTTCCCCCGGAAAATATACGCTACACGATTTGAAGAGGCATAAGAGTAAATAGGTACCATGCAATCCCGGAAATTAGAAATCAATTATCGAAACCACCCGCTTCAGATTGACTATTTCATTCGCAGTGGCGAAAAAGAAACTGCTACCGTTGTGTATCTCCACGGACTGGGCTGTTCAAAGAACGATTTTTTTAAAGCGGCTAAAAGTGACGAACTCCAGGCTCATACGCTCATAGCGTTTGATTTCCCCGGCTGTGGTAACTCTCCTTACCCAGAGGATGTCGCACTCGGAATAGACGACTTGGTAGAAATTACACACCGGGTACTCACAGCATTGCCGATAGAGGATTTCGTCATTATTGGGCATAGCATGGGCGGGCTTGTCGCGCTTCTGTACGCTGAACGATATGGCGAGCACGTAAAAGGCTGCATCAACGTCGAAGGCAATTTAGCGTCCGAAGACTGCTTCTTCTCGCGTGAGGTCGCACAGCATAGTTTCACTTACTTCACCACCACCGCATTTACGGATCTTAAAAACCGATTGGCGCACTCACCGAACAAAGGGTTCCAAAAATATGCTGAGACTTTAACAAAAAGTGCATCAGAAAAAGCATATTTCGATTACTGCCCTTCTTTAGTGGATTATTCTGACCACGGCAACTTGATTCAGCGTTTTATCGCGCTCAAAATCCCTACGATGTTTGTTTACGGCTCTGAAAATCGCTGTTTATCCTACATCCCAACATTGAAAGAGAGTGGATGTGAAACGGTCGAAATACCGCAGAGCGACCATTTTCCATTTTACGATAATCCACAGGCATTTTACCGGGCAATTGCCGCGTTTCTGCAGAAGAACTTCTCAGTGTACGTACGTTATTTATAGTGGAGGAATCTGCGTTGCCGAGAGATAGAAGCTGGTATCAACTGCCTGTGGAACAGGTTTTTGAGGCTTTAGAATCACGTGGTAGAGGGCTTACGACCAGCGAGTCAAAAGCACGACTTGAGCGCTACGGCTATAACGAGTTGAAATTCAAGAATCGAGGACCCCTCATCCGGTTTCTAATGCAGTTCCACAGCCCGTTAATCTATGTCTTGCTCGTTGCCGGTCTCGTTACCGCGTTTATGAATATGTGGATGGATTCTGCGGTTATTCTGGCTGTAGTCTTAGCCAACACCATAATCGGCTTCATCCAGGAGGGCAAAGCTGAGGCTTCGGCAGAGGCACTGGAAAAGATGATGACGCCGGAATGTACCGTGCTCAGAGATGGCAATCAGGAGATTATACCTGCACGGGAATTGGTTCCCGGTGACGTGGTTCTGTTAGACGAAGGAAAAAAGGTGCCTGCGGATTTGCGGCTGTTCTACACAAAGAACATGGGTGCAGATGAAGCGCCACTCACCGGAGAATCCGTACCGGTACGGAAGAATATCGAAACTATCCCAAAACCTGACTTACCACCTGCAGATCAGTACTGCATGGCGTTTAGTGGCACGTTCATCACCAGTGGCTCGGGAAAGGGCGTTGTAGTAGGAACCGGCGAGCGTACCGAGCTTGGCAGAATCGCAGAACTGATGAAAGAGACACGAGCGACCACTACACCACTCATGCGGAAGATGGCGGACTTCACTCGATTGTTAGTCATCGCGATCCTCTCAATTGCGGCTCTTAATTTCATACTGGCAGCAGTATTCGGATTTCCGTTTGTGTATTCGTTCCTCGCCTCGGTGTCCTTAGCGGTTGCCGCGATACCGGAAGGACTGCCTGCGATACTCACTATCACCTTAGCGTTTGGTGCAATGACAATGGCACGGCGAAATGCGCTTATAAAGCGATTACCGGCGGCAGAAACGCTTGGCGTCACGACGGTTATCTGCACCGATAAAACCGGGACACTCACCAAAAACCAGATGACTGTCGCGAAGATATACTGCGGGGGCAAGCAGTACGAAGTGAGTGGTGTTGGATATGAACCCAAGGGCGAGTTCGTTATCGGGTGCAATGCAATTAACCCCGGGCAAGAGAGTGAAGAGCTGATTGAAACCTTGAGAGCAGGTTATCTGTGCAACAACGCCACGCTCGTAGAGGATGCCGAAGAAGTAAGGTACAAAATCGTAGGCGATCCTACGGAAGGCGCGTTGGTCGTATCCGCACGCAAAGCCGGTATTTCCGACGACCGTACCAAATTAGATGAGATACCATTCTCTTCGAAGCAGCAGTACATGGCTACGCTGCACGAAGGCACCGATGGAAACGTAATTTATGTAAAAGGCTCTCCAGAGCGAGTCTTAGAATTGTGCCGAACCCAGTTGGTCAATGGAAGTCGCGAGCCGCTACGCAACGAGGAGATATTGGCAAAGGCGGGAGAGATGGCAGGAGAAGCTTTGCGAGTTCTGGGTATGGCATATAAGTTCGTGCCCAAAGATAAAAAGACGCTTGATTCTGCGGATTTAGAAGAGCTGACGTTCCTTGGATTCCAGGGCATGATTGATCCGCCCAGAGAAGAAGCGATGGACGCAGTCCGGAAATGCAAACGTGCGGGCATTCGCGTAGTAATGATCACCGGTGACCATGCGCAGACTGCAAAAGCGATTGCACGGCAGTTAGGAATTAGCGCTGGGTCCGACAGGGTGCTTATCGGCGAAGAACTGTCACGAATGAGCGACGACGAATTGTACGAAGTTGTAGAGACTGTTTCGGTCTATGCCCGGGCTGCCCCTGAACATAAGTTCCGGATAACCAAACAGTTGCAGAGTAGAGGGCATATTACCGCGGTTACCGGCGATGGCGTAAACGATGCGCCAGCACTCAAGGCTGCGGACATCGGGATAGCTATGGGGATAACGGGAACTGAAG
Source organism: Methanosarcinales archaeon (assembly GCA_030611585.1). Lineage (GTDB taxonomy): Archaea > Halobacteriota > Syntropharchaeia > Alkanophagales > Methanospirareceae > JACGMN01. The sequence continues at coordinate 7,061 of JAUWPM010000020.1, forward strand.
TGAGCAAGGAAGCCGCGGATATAATTCTCACTGACGATAACTTCGCCAGCATCGTGGGAGCGGTAGAAGAGGGCAGATATGTCTTCGAGAATATCAAAAAAGTCATTCTGTACACGCTGCCGACAAATGGCGGGCAGACGCTGCTGATATTAGGCGCAATACTACTGGCACCGTTTATACTCATTTTCAATCCTCACTTAGGCGGGGGGCTTCCGATAGCGCCGGTGCAAATCCTGTGGATAAATTTGCTCGATGCCGTCGCGCTCGCACTGCCGCTAATCAGAGAGCCAAAGGAGAAGGGGTTACTCGATAGACCGCCACGCAACCCTCAGGAACGGATAACGGATAGCCCATTTTTCAAAAAGGTCGGAATAGTGTCATTGGTGATGGCACTCGCAGGGTTCTTTATGTATTATTTATCCACTGTAATGTGTGCTGGAGACCCCGACGTTCTGGCAAAGGCTCAAACCGCCGCATTCACCACGGTAATGCTGGTTCACATCTGCTATCTCTTTACCGCGCGGTCAATAACCGAATCTGCGTTTACCTTCAGTCCCTTCTCAAACAAATGGGTGCTCATCGGCGCGGCACTAACGCTCGTACTGCAGCTTACCATAATCTACGCCCCTCAATTTATCGGCATTAACCCGCTTAGAACCGCGCCCTTACCCGCAGAGTGCTGGATAGCCATGATTTCAGTCTCGCTCCCGATATTCTTCATAATTGAGTTTGAGAAGTTTCTGACAAAGCGATTGGGAAATAGAAACAGAAGGAGAATGTTTAAACAGTAAAAGCGATAATAAAAAAGAAGTGGACGCTGTGCAATGATACGAAAGACAACCTTGGCTAAATTGAGCATATTACCTATCCTTATCATCCTAATAGCTATTACTGCTACTGCGCCAGTCGCCGGCTACAATGATGACGACTATTATTTTAATGGCAATGAGTCCTATTTCAATCAACTCATTCTGAACGTCTACGTAGACGAAACCGGCAAAGCGCTTGTAACCGGGTACGTAGAAGACGTTAATAGCTTACCATTCTTAAAAACGGCTGAATATCTCTACGAAAATGATACAAACCAATTATACGCCCTCACGAACTCGTTAACATGGAAATACGGGGACAAGTGGGCAATAAACTTCACAACTAACGCGGACGCTTATTACACGGAGTATCATACGATTTTTTATTTACCCGGCGATGCGAAACTAATCGAGATTAATCTCTCACCGGGGCTGGAACGTTTTGTGACGACGTCTAACGAGTCGTTGGTTATTGATATTCAAGGCTATGACGTTGAAAGTCCCAGGACCACAATCGAATACCAGCAGCCACTTGCGGAAACAGAAACGGACGGTGAAGAGGAAGGAGGGTTCAGCTACGGCTATTTACTGCTCATTATTGCGCTCTTGGTTTTGACTCTTGCGTTTATCATCGTACTCGTCAAATCGAAGCGAGGGGAAGACGTCCGCCATGCAGAAGAACCTCAGGCGAAAACAGGTAAAATGGAAACTACGGCCGAAATGGCGCGGGTGATGGAGACGCTAACGGATAGGGAACGGGCTATTGTGAATGCGTTGATCAAGCATAACGGGGAGATGACCCAGGCGGACCTCAGATACGAGACGGAGATCCCCAAATCCTCGTTGACCGGCATCCTTCGCACACTCGAAAGGAGGAAGATAATCAGTAAGAAAGAATGGGGGAGGACGAACGTTATAGAACTATCCGAATGGTTTTTATCAAAAAAGGGAGGTAACTGAACGGTTTGAACGGTTATCCGAACGATTCGTTCTGTGTCACCTTTTTGTATCGTTCAAAACAAGGTGAAAGCGGAGGTAACAAAAAATGAAACACGTAAACAGAAGGATTTTGTGTGTGGGCGTCGTAGCACTGCTGTTGATAAGCATTGTCGGAACGAGTGTCGCAGTATCGGAACACGCGCAGAAGGGGAATGGGAAAGCGATGGCGGCGGGTAAACTCGGGGAAGAAATGTCGCGGAATGCAACAATGAACGTGCCAATTAGAGCCATTCATAGCGGATACGGCTTCGCCTTGGCGAATAATAGCAGCGAGTTCCACGTGCTCCGGGTAAACATCCTTAAGGTAGGACACATCCATCCGAGTGAGATTAGAGGATTTATGGTGGGGAACAAGAGCATCAGTGAAATAAGAGCGAGAATCGAGAATATGACAGGAGGGGCGCCCTTCTATCGAGGAGATATGCGACTCGGGGAAAACTACTACCGGCTTGTTAACATCTCTGTTAATGAAACGGAGGATGGAGGTAATCGGACATTCGAAGCCGATGTCGTGGGACCCTTAGGAAACGCGGAAACTAACGAAACTGCCGGGCATATCAGTGTAACCGTTAAGCAATACGAGGGTGTCTGGATAGGCAACGGCACGCTGAACATGTATGACGGTGATGAATACAAAGGCGAATACAGTGTGTTGCTCTATATGTCCCCGTCAGGATCAATGTTACGTAGGCGATAGGAACAAAAGAAACAGGGCTGGATGATCGATCATTCTGGGATCATCCGGCATATTATTTTTTTGCAGTACATGAATTAATTAATATGAAACGTAAAATATGGATATTATTGTTCTTGGTATTGGCATTGAGCATATTGACCGTCTCGTTTTTAGGATGCATTGAGATAGAGCCAACAGAAACACCCTCCCCCACACTAACTCCGACGCCTGTATCAACACCAACACCAGCCGCAACACCAACGGCAAACGATAGCGAAGAGATCTCATATTCCCCAACTACGCCATCCGTAGAAAGAATAGATAGACATTATGAGTGGAGTTATGATGGTAGAACGTGGATGTGGGACTTAACTTTGCCTGAATCTTTATATGAATATTACAAAGATAAACCACGACCACCCACTCGTGGTGATTATTCTGTTTATGTAACCGACCCTTATGATGATGTATACATAGAATCACTGATTAAAAAATTCGAAGAGGCGGCCGCAAAAAAAGGATACGATGATTACGAAAAGGTCAATTTCGTAATAGCGTTTGTACAAAGTCTTCCTTATACTGCAGACAATGTTACAACTCCATTTGATGAATATCCTAGGTATCCGATAGAAACACTGGTTGACTATGGCGGGGATTGCGAAGATACCGCTATATTAACTGCTGCTCTCCTTGATGGGATGGGTTATGGTGTTGTACTGATCCGTTTGCCCGGGCATATGGCAGTGGGTGTCCTGGGGGGGGAAGGTATCTATGGGACGTATTATTTAGAAGACGGGAAGAAGTATTACTATTTAGAGACCACTGGCGAAGGTTTTAAGATTGGAGAGAGACCAGATGAATATAAAAGCTCTTCCGCCACTTTATATCATCTCGTCCCCCATGCTATCCTCGCTCATGACTGGACTGCAACCCGTACACGTAGCATCCTAACCGATATCCTAACATTAACAGTTACTGTTGAAAATGTTGGAACCGCCACAGCGAAGAATGTTAAAGTGCATGCTGGTTTTGATGCAGGAGAGGATTACGTCTACAATCCAAAAGAAAGTGAAACGTTCGATTTAAGTCCAGGTTCAGAAGCAACTGTAACGCTATACCTTAACGTTCCAAGAGATAAGTACACAAGGATAATTGTTTGGATAACAAGTGATGGTCATTTAATGGATAAAAGCACATCGAAATGGTTCCCGACATAACGGTTCGAGCGTATCTGAAGTCCTGCGAAGCAGGATTTGGGCGGAGTGCCAAAGGCACGATTCCACGCTCATTCAAATCTTAATTTTCCAAGATTCTCCACGATATCTGGCAATAGCTCCGCTGGAACACCAACAAAAATATCCTCGTCTTTGACTTTCATAGACTTCCTTGCGCCGGGATCACCTAAACTGTAAACAACTTCGCCAGTCAAAAAAGGGGCAGCGACCACTGCCGAACATATTGGGGGCCCTGTTAAGCCCGTTGTCTTCTTTCCAGATTCGTATGCAAAAGCTTCTGCTATTTTCATTCCCTGCTTCGCATTGCAGATTAGAACCACGACGTCCGGTTCAAACTTTGCCTTCTCCAATGGTGAAAAAGAAACCACTTTAACTGTTCCAAACTCTATCCTCGGATTCGCGCTGATAAATCGTCTCGCAGCTCTCTCCGAGCCAAAGAGCCCCAAATCCTTAGCGAGGAACTCCCCGGTCTTTAATCTCTCACTCGGCTCCCTCAACCCACAGCTATTAGCTCCTCCATCACACTCGTGGTTCTCAGATGTTGTATAGAACGATTCTCCTTCAAGCCTAACTTTATCAAGCATTTGACATAGTCTTGCTCTGCCTTTCATCTGTTCAACGCCTTCAGGTACTTCGGTGGAGAAGGAAATGGCGATCGGAGAACTTTCGAGCCCCAAAATCTTCTTTATTTTATTCGAGAGTTCGGCATACATTTGGATTCACCACTTTTTAATATTGCATCCGTCACATTAAATATTTGCCTATTTTTTGGCTCTTCTCCATGAACGCATAATTTGCAATATGTGGACCAAATTTACCGCTGATCTCTATCGTTCTTAAATCAATTATGTGAAAGCATGGTTCGAAAAGGTCTTTCAATTCATCTTCCGATGAGAAATACAGAATAGTACCCAGTCGAGTTTCTCTGTATTTTCCTGTGCCCCAGCCCAAATCAATGGTTCTACAGGGTTCCACTTCTCCGCTCTCGACAAGCGCAACTAAAGCGTCTGGTGGAGTCTCAATATTCCATGGGATCTCATCCAGAGGTATATTCCTGTAAATCCTATCTATTTCAACATGCTTCATGGCATCTTTCCTATAACGTTTTGCGGATAAAAGAAGTTGCCAAAGGCGAATGTCCTGAAGGGTGAGGCTTCAGCCCCAGCGTATATCTGCTTGTTATGTGAGGTCGATGGCATCTGATTGAACGTGTCTTCCATCCACATACCATCTTATTTCATAATCTCCAATGTGACCAGTTGTATTTAGCTTGAGGAAGACTCCAAGTGTATAATTCAAATCATTTCCATTTTGATTCGATGTATAAGATTCAAGTTTAAGATAATCATACTCAATCAGAATTCTGCTTCTGCGTGTTGTAGTTTTTACTTCAATAATGCAATGATTTTGATTTTGACCTCGCTTATGTATAATTATATCAGGATAGACCATCCTTGGAAGGTTTTGCAAATCATTCTCTTGTTCTCTTTCAGTCAATCGACCAAGTTCTTCGAGCCGATCCCGCAATACTTGAATATATTTCTTGTCATTATCGCGGTTCACATTACCATCATACTCACAATCAACATCTACATCAAACGGACTACAAAATTCTTCCAAATAGACAGCTAATCGATGAGCAATGCTTCTTTCATGGATGTCATGTTCTAGGAGATACGGATCTTTCCTGAGTAACTTATCTATTGCCCTGCAAAAAATATCCTTTATTTCACTTCTTTCCATATCTATAACCCTCCGTGTCCCTTTGGCAATTCAACAAGCCATCGATCTCGCCTAACGGCTGGCGATTGTGCGGCTGGCATTTATAGTATATTTATATTTGTCAATATTCTTTAATAATGCGACACTAAGGTTTTTAAGGAAAGGATAAATTTCTTTTTCATCGAACTTTATTAATTCAGTGTTATCAGTATTTTTAAAAATAATTTGTTTTATTTTGTTGTTTTCATCACCGTGAACCTCAAAACTAAAATGAGCAGCACTGTTCCTGAGTTTCCTTACTAATTCTCTGATATCGGAAGCAGATGAATCACAAATCTTGGATGTGGTCAAACCCCATTTTGCAAAGTCTTTATCTTTTGGTAAATAGCTAAAGTGAATTTCGTGAGGCAATATTATTAATCCCAAAAGACAATTAAGCAATAGCGTATGATCATATATCTCTTCAGGTTTTAACGATTTTGTCAATTCACGATACTGATCAATTAGAGATAATGTTCTTTCTATAAAATCACGGTCTAAAATAGTATAGTCCATATTTTTCTTCCTCCTTTTTCCTCCTTAATTGAGCCCGCCGCATATCGCATAACTCCGTTTATCCGCAATACTTCGTATATCCTTCCGTTTTGAAGTGTATCCGCAGTATTGGATATATACTCCCTCTGGATGAACCTTCTCGTTCCTTGATTTCACTTCCACTCATCCTTCTATGCCTCTCTTCCCCTATTCCCAAACAACCTGTCCAGCGGGCTTTTAATCTTACTTATGTCCTTGTTACTCACATGAGTATATATTTCTATCGTCTTTGAACTTTTATGCCACAACAAATCTCAAACCGCTATAAATACCCCTTCCTTCTCCGTCTTTATTATCTCAACCGCAACTGTTGGTGTCCGCATCCTGCATTTGAGTTCTTCAGGCTTTACACCTATGTGCTTGCCTATTTTTTTAACGTGCTCGGGCAACGAGAATCCCGGAGATAGCACCACCATCTCGAACTCTTCCTCTTTCTCATCGTTTTTGACCTGAGTGAGTGAGTTTGTCAGGTGAGTGAGAAGGTTGGTTGGTACATGATATGGAGCTTTTATAATTACGCAAAGAGTTTAATAAAAATCAGTTGTTTTTATATTCCGAAACTTTGATAGGAATGTGTGTATGCAGGAGAAGGCAAGAAGAAAGGACTGTTTTTGGACGGGAAGGTTATCGGGGCATGAAGACGAATGGTGCTGCATGCATGTTTAAAACTGAAGAGTGTGGAGGTTGAATATGGCATCCGATAAGCGTGTAGATGAAATTATAGATAGATATAAAGGCGAGGAAGGGTTTTTAATTCAACTGCTCCTGGATATACAAAATGAATTCAATTGGATACCGAAAGAAGCAATACTGCGGATAAGCACGAGGCTCCAGATCCCACTAAGCCACATATACCGGGTGGTCAGTTTTTATAAAGTGCTGAACTTAAAACCGATCGGTCGCCATGTGATCCAGGTATGTCTGGGCACTGCCTGTCACGTACGCGGAGGGCCGCGGATTCTGGATGCGGTAGAGAATACACTTGGGATTAAGGCTGGTATGACCACGGGCGACATGAAATTCACCGTTAAGAGGGTAAATTGTATCGGCTGTTGTGCCTTAGGACCAGTGATGGTGATTGATAACGATTACCACTGTAAGTTAACCCCTGCAGGGATTAAGGATATTTTAGCACGTTACGATTAATTACGGCGTACGTAAAGAGCGGAGAGAGCGGAGAGAGAAGTAATGGCACGAATAAATTCGCCTGCGGAACTGGAAAGATTGAGAGAAGAGATAGTGGCAAAAAGAGACCCTGAGAAGCCTTGTATTGCGATCTGTGCGGGAACCGGCTGTATTGCCCTCGGCTGCCATAGAGTTATAGCAGCATTTAGAGAAGGACTTAAGGAGCACGGCTTAGAAAACGACGTGGAGATAAGAGAAACCGGCTGTCCAGGGTTCTGCGAGAAAGGTACAATAGTGGTCATTTATCCCGAGGGGATCTGTTATCTCCAGGTCCAGCCTGAGGACGTGCCAGAGATTATTTCAGAGACCATAAAAGAGAAGAAGATTATTGATCGCTTGCTTTATACCGACCCCAAAACAGGCGAAAAGGCAATTCGTGAATCTGAAATACCGTTTTATAAATATCAAAAACGACTGCTCATTGGCAATAATATCAAGATCGATTCCAAAAATATCGAGGATTACATCGCTATCGGAGGGTATCGTGCATTGAGCACGGTTCTGTTTGAGCGTACTCCAGAGCAGGTGATTGAAGAAGTGAAAAGCTCGAAGTTACGGGGCAGAGGCGGAGGAGGCTTCCCCACCGGGAGGAAGTGGGAATCTACACGAAACGCAGCGGAAGAACCAAAATATGTTATCGTTAACTGCGACGAAGGCGATCCCGGTGCTTTTATGGATAGGGCGCTTATGGAAGGGAATCCCCACAGTGTCCTTGAAGGACTTGCCATCGGCGCTTATGCTATTGGCGCTCACGAGGGCTTTATCTACGTCCGCCAGGAATATCCCTTAGCGGTGGAGAATGTTACCATCGCAATCAAGCATGCAGAGGATTACGGACTCATCGGTGAAAATATCCTCGGTTCGGGATTCGACTTCAAAGTCACTGTACATAGAGGCGCAGGCGCTTTTGTATCCGGCGAATCGAGCGCGTTGATGAATGCGTTAGAAGGCAAAGTGGGAGAACCAAGACCCAAGTACGTCCACACCTCTGATAGCGGCATATGGGATAAACCGAGCGATCTGAACAACGTAGAGACCTGGGCAAATGTGCCACTCATTATTAATAACGGTGCTGATTGGTTCGCTTCTATCGGCACAGAGGGAAGTAAAGGAACAAAGATTTTCTCATTGGTGGGCAAAGTGAATAATACCGGCTTAGTGGAAGTTCCTATGGGCATAACCCTCGGAGACATTATTTACAAGATAGGCGGGGGGATCCCTGGCGACAAGAAGTTCAAGGCGGTGCAGACCGGTGGGCCTTCAGGAGGGTGCATCCCAGAGCAATATCTCGATACGCCTGTTGATTTTGATGAACTCACCAAACTCGGCTCGATGATGGGTTCTGGTGGGATGATTGTGATGGATGAGGATACCTGCATGGTAGACGTAGCTCGTTACTTCGTGGATTTCCTCTGCGATGAATCCTGTGGTAAATGCGTTCCCTGCAGAGAGGGTTTGAAGCGCCTGCGGGAGATACTGAACCGCATCGTTGAAGGAAAGGGGAAGGAGGGAGATATAGAACTGCTTGAGGAGATAGCACGGGTGATGAAAGCGGCTTCACTGTGCGCTCTGGGCACCACTGCTGCCAATCCCGTATTAACCACTATTCGGTATTTTAGCGATGAATATGAAGCGCACATCAAGGCCAAACGATGCCCTGCACTGGCATGTAAGAATTTGATTTCCTATTACATTGATCCAAACGAATGTAAGGCATGCCTGCGTTGTCTCAAGTCCTGTCCGGTTGATGCGGTAATCGGCGGCAAAAAGCTGATTCACGTTATTGATCAATCGAAATGCACGAAATGTGGGTCCTGTCTTGACGTGTGTCCGCCCAAGTTCGGAGCGGTGAAAAAGATTTCCGGTGAACCGGTTCCTCCGCCACTTCCTGAGGAAGAGCGGAAGTTAGCAAGCAGTACACGTAAAAAAGGAGCGGGAAAATGAGTCAAGTCCGTTTAGAGATAGATGGTAGGGAAGTTGAGGTTGAAGCGGGAAAAACAATCTTAGAAGCAGCAAAAAGCATCGGTACTGATATTCCCACACTCTGCTATCACCCCTTAGTAGCTCCTTTCGGCGCGTGCCGACTCTGTTCTGTGAAGATAACAAAACGGGGGAGGAGCAAAATCGTTACCGCATGTAACTATCCCGTTGAAGAGGGGCTGATAGTAGAAACTAAATCTCCGGATATTATTGAGATTCGGAAAATGCTCATCGAGTTTCTCCTCGCTCGTTGCCCTACCGTAGAAATAATACAAGACCTGGCTGATGAGTACGGAGTGGGAGAACCGAGATTCCCAAGAGAAGATGAAACTTGTATCCTTTGTGGATTGTGCACGCGAATTTGTGACGAGTGCGTTGGTGTGAGTGCGATAAATTTTGTTGACCGCGGGGTTGACCGTAAAATCGAGGGACCACTTGAAGAACCGTTGGGCGTGAACTTATCAGAGGTGTGTATAGGCTGTGGCGCTTGCGCTTACGTCTGTCCGACTGGAACAATCAAGCTTGAGGACGTGTACAAGAAAATAAGGAGTTCTTTTCCCTTTGCCGCAATAGAAGAACGAACGTTTGGCAGGCGAAGAGCAGAGTCTGAAATCCTGGGTATTTACAAGAATTGTTATGCCGTGCGATCTACGAATGATGACGTTTTAATAAAGGCGCAGGATGGAGGAGCTGTTACCGCTTTACTCGCTTATGCACTCGATGAAGGCTTGATAGACTGCGCGGCAATTACCGTTGCAAACGGTAACTGGGAGCCGAGCGCGAAGATTGTACGGAATTATGATGATTTGCTGGAGGGTGCAGGCACGAAATATACGCATTATCCAAGCGGAATAGGAGTTATCGAAGCGGCAGCAGCGGGCTGCGAAGATATAGGATTTGTAGGAACGCCCTGCCAGATAGGGGGTTTAAGAAAAATTATAACTTCTGATCAACCGTATGCGATAGATAAAGAGAAGATAAAGCTCCTGATCGGATTGTTCTGCATGGAAATCTTTAAGCAGGAGCTGATGGATTATATACGTGAGAATGTCCTTGCATTAGAAGACGTGAAGAAGTTAGACATAAAAGGTAAGGAATTGAGAGTATATGACAAGGAGGGTACATTGCACGTCGTTCCTGTCGATGACGTAGAGGGCTACGGCAATACCGGCTGTTTTGCATGCCTGGATTATACTGCGGAACTGGCTGACATCTCTGTTGGGTCCGTAGGCTCGGAACCCGGTTGGTCTACTGTTTTTACCCGAACGGGTAAGGGCGAGGAGTTGCTGAGAGGAGCAATAGAGCAAGGATATGTAAAAGTTGAGGAAAAAGTTGATTTAGGTGAAATAGAGAGATTAACGAAGTTTAAGAGGAGAAGAGCGGCACGGGAAGCGAAAAAGTGATTTGCCTTGGCTTTTTCTCGTGTTAATCTGTGTAATCTTGCGGTTATGAAAAAGAAACGATATCGCGGACATTTCTGTAAGGTATGCGGGCGGATCCTGCCAAACGAGAAATTCTCTGGCAAAGGACACGCAGCCCATATCTGCAAGAAATGTGCCAGAAAACCAAAGGAACAACAGTCAGAAGAGATCGTCCTCAATCGCATTTACCGTGTGTATCAATATCATAACCTCTCGCGAAACAACCGGTGGATGTTAGAGAAATACTCCCACAGCCCAAAAGAGCAAATTAGGTCGGCGGCACTGGAAGCAATCGCGATTTTTAGGAAAGCCCCCTTTCTGACGGGATTCAACGCTCGGAGGAGAATTTCTTAGACGAAGCATAGAGACAAGAAAAAATAAATTATAGACACAGATTAACGCTTGTGGGCTCCGCCCGTGCCCCCGCAAGCCCTGAAAGGGCGTAATTAACACAGATGATAAAATCAACTTTGTTCTTCACCCTAAATAAATCCGCGTAAATCAGTGTAAATCTGTGTCTTAAAATTATATTTTGTTGACGCAGATTAACGCAGATTAACGCAGATTAACACAGATGATAAAAATCAACAATGTTCTTCACCCTAAACAAATCCGCGTAAATCAGTGTAAATCTGTGTCGTAAAGAGAAGGAAGCTATACTTCATATACAATGAAAAAAATGAAATCGAAAAAGGGGAATAAAGATGCGGCCACAAGAAGGGGGGGTGTACGTCCACGAAGATCGCTCTAAATCGAGAATGAACGTTTTTAACCGGTTATTACCTCTTGCGCTCACTGCAATTTTACTGCTTTCGGTACTTGGTGTTGGTGTTGGTGTCGCGAGCGCCGGCGGGTGGGGCTATTCCAGAAATATAACCATAGACCACAATAAGGTCAACGGCAGTACGAATTTGTCGAGTTTCCCGCTGCTTTTAAACCTCAGCGGTGACTGGTTGAAGACTACTGCTAACGGTGGAAACGTGAACCAATCCGACGGTGGCGACGTCGTTTTCACTACCGGTGCATCGCCCGATTATAACGACGTCAAACTCGACCACGAGATAGAAAGGTACAACGGCACCGCCGGTGAATTACAAGCCTGGGTGCGGATTCCAACGCTCAAATATAACCAGAATACCCCCATCCGGCTGTGGTATGGCAATTCCGACTGCGCGGACCAGCAGAATCCAGCGGGTGTCTGGGATACCAATTACAAGATGGTTCAGCATTTGCAGGAATCACCAGCCAATGATGCAGCAGGACATATTGATTCTACTTCCAATCCTAATGACGGCACACCCAAGAATTTTGGTAGTGTTGAGGGTTCTACTACTAATGCCACCGGGCAGATAGACGGGGCAGATGTTTTCGACGGCACAGATGATTATGTTAGTTTATGGTGTAAATTATTTTAACAAAATACAGAGGTAAATTATGGAAGAAATCAAAAAACTAATTGAATGTGAAGAAAACCAGAAAATGGAGTTTAAAGAATCTCTAAAATTACTTGATGAAATTGGAGAAACAATTTCCGCTTTTTCAAATACTAATTCCGGGATTATTTTAATCGGAGTTTCTGATTCAGGGAAAGTCATCGGAGTTTCAATTGGAAAGAACACAATTGAGGAATTAGCAAATTACATTAAAAGAAATACAGACCCACAGATATATCCTTCAATAAAGGTTAAAGAATTAGAAGATAAAAAAATCCTTCTGATTGAAGTTTCAGAATCAAAAGAAAAACCCGTATTTTTCAAAAGGCACGCATACAAAAGAGTTGGAAAAACAAGTTTGGAGTTATCTTCTTCTGAAATAAGAAAACTGGCAAAGGAAACCGGAGAAAAGGTTTACTGGGATGAGAAAATATGTAGTGAGGCAACACTTGAAGATATTGACGAAGAGAAAATAAAAGAGTTTGTTAAAGAGGCAAAAAGACAAAGAGGCTTAGATTTGTCAGAAACTCTGCCAATAAAAGAAATTCTGATGAGATTAAAATTAATGAGGGAGGATAGACCGACAAATGCGGGTATTTTGCTGTTTGCCAAAAATCCCTCAAACTTCTTTCTTCAGGCAGAAGTAAAGTGTATCAGGTTTAAAGGGACAGATGTTACTGGAGCTATGCTTGACTTTAAAACGATTGAAGGAGATATTATCAGTCAACTTAAAAGAACAGAAGATTTTATATTTGAACATATTCCAATGAAGGCTTGGATAGAAGAAGGAAAATTGCAAAGACAGGAAAAATGGTTGTATCCACAAAAAGCGATTAGAGAAGCGTTGGCAAATGCATTGGCACATAGAGATTATGAAACAACAAGCAAAGTTCAGGTTAGAATTTTTGATGATAGAATTGAGTTTTGGAATCCCGGGAGATTACCCGAGGGATGGACTGTTGAGAAACTAAAACAGGATCATGAATCTAAACCGTTTAATCCTCTAATAGCAAAACAGTTCTTTTGGATTAAATACATAGAAGATGTGGGTTCTGGAACAAACAAAATAGTAAAATGGTGTATTGACTGGGGTCTGCCAGAGCCAGATTTTGAGTTTACTGGAAGCAGTATTATTGTTACATTTAGAATATCCAAATTAACAGAAGAATATTTGGAGAAAATAGGATTGAATGAAAGGCAAAAGAAAGCAGTGAAATATATTAAAGAAAAGGGCAAAATAACAAATAAAGAATATCAAGAAATTAACAATGTATCAAAACCAACTGTCACAAGAGAATTAAAGGGACTTGTAGATAAAAAAGTACTTGTTAGATATGGAGAAACAGGAAAAGGTACTTATTACACTTTATTTGAAAGGGCTCACAAAGGGCTCACAAAGGGCTCAAAGGGAAAATGAAACTAAAAGACTCAAAAAGACCGAAAAATTAAGAGAAAGATGATATCTATGAAAAACCCCCAAAAAACAAATCCGCGTAAATCAGTGTAAATCTGTGTCTTAAAGTCATATTTTGTTGACACAGATTAACACAGATGGAAACCCCCAAAAAACAAATCCGCGTAAATCCGTGTCTTCAAATTAAAAGCACATGCAACACCACACTAAGGCAATCAAACCAGTAAGTAGTTCAGGCTCCTTCGCCTACTCTAAATACCGATCCCTTTATCCTATCAATGCCTACTCCTTCCGCTTTCAGCTTCGCTATCGCCCTCAAATTCCTTATCTCCGTATCTTTCAGAGTCAAAAACCTTATTATCGGACCAAATCCAAACGCTTCCTCAGAGGATAGTCGCTTCA
>JAUWPM010000129.1 GCA_030611585.1 Methanosarcinales archaeon
AATGCGGCGGGTTGCTGAATATAAAATACGATTATTCTAAAGTAGATACGGAGAGAATCGTCAACGGGAAGGGCGAAGGCGTATGGAAATATCGTGAGTTGCTGCCGTTTGATGACGAGACAAAACCGATAACGATACAAGAGGGGAATACGCCGTTGTACCGGTGCGATAGACTCGCAAAAGCCATTGGCATTTCGGATTTATGGGTGAAACATGAAGGACTGAACCCTTCGGGGTCGTTTAAAGATCGGGGGATGACCGTTGGTGTAACGAAAGCAGTGGAATTGGGTGTAAAAGGTGTCGCGTGTGCATCAACCGGGAATACGTCCGCATCACTTGCGATCTTCGCGGCAAAAGCTGGTTTCCCGTGTTACGTTCTGCTCCCGAAGGGCAAGGTAGCGTTAGGGAAAATAGCACAGGCGATGATGCACGGTGCGCAGGTATTCTCGCTACGAGGTAATTTTGACGATGCGTTAAGGGTTGTTCGTACGCTCTGCGAGGAAGAGGGCTTATACCTGCTGAATTCCGTGAATCCGTACCGATTGGAAGGACAGAAGACGATTGCATTCGAGGTTGCCGAAAAGCTCAACTGGAAAGTGCCGGATAGGCTTATTCTGCCGGTTGGAAATGCGGGGAACATAAGCGCGATTTTCAAAGGCTTCTCGGAGTTGAAGACCCTGGGCATCACCGAGGGGATACCAAAGATGACGGGCATTCAAGCTTCGGGTGCGAAACCGATTGTAAACGCGTTTAAAGAAGACAAAGCGGGAATAACACCGGAAGCGAAGCCGGAAACCATTGCATCGGCGATACGAATAGGGAACCCGGTGAATGCCGCAAAGGCTTTAGTCGCTATAAGGGAATCAGGTGGCGTTGCGGAATCAGTGACTGACGCTGAGATAACGGAGGCACAGCTCGAGCTGGCACGGTTGGAAGGAATCGGTGTCGAGCCTGCAAGTGCAGCGTCAATTGCAGGGCTGAGGAGATTGGTCGAGCTGGGAGAAATCGAACGAGATGAGAGAATAGTCTGTATTACTACCGGACATCTCTTGAAAGACCCTGAACGCGTAATAGAGATCTGCGAACCGCCGATAGAGGTGGAAGCGGATGTTGACGTGCTAAGGAAGATGTTGAAGTAGTATGACCCGGATATTCCACGTTGCGGACACGCACATCGGCTATTCGGCATACCGGAGGATAGACGAAGCGACCGGGCTGAACCTACGGGAAGTGGACACCTACGCGGCATTCAAGCAATTTGTGGATTACGCCGTTGCAGAAAAGCCCGATGTGATAATACACGCGGGCGACCTGTTCGACTCCGTACGGCCAACGAATCGCGCTATTTCGTTCGTGCTCGGGCAATTAATACGATTAAGCGAAGCGGGGATTCCGTTTGTCGTTATCTCAGGCAATCATGAAACGCCGCGTTTGAAGGAGACGGGCAGCGTATTCAGCCTGTTTGAGCATATCCCTAACGTTCACGTAGTTTACAGGAATAAATACGAACTCGTTGAGATTGGAGACGGAGATAGAAATCTAAGGATTCATGCGATTCCGCATTGCGATGATATTGCGGGTGAGAAGAGGAAAATGCAAATGCTGTTGAACGACGGCAGTGACAGCACGGGTGGGTTTAATATCGGAGTGCTGCACGTGGGCGTTTACGGCGCGGGAAAGCAGACGTTTCTGATGGACGAATTCAACGAGCAACTGATTACTATTCACGACTTGACGAATTTTGATTACATCGCGTTGGGACACTACCACAAATACACGAGAGTACGCGATGACGTGTATTACGCGGGCTCGACGGAACGATTCAGCTTTAACGAAGTGACAGAGGATAAGGGCTTCTTAGAAGTCCGGCTGAGCGAAGATGGCGGACGAGAGGTTGTGTTTCACGAGTTGAGAACGCGAGAGATGGTGGATTTGGAGCCCGTTGCTTGTGGTGCTCTTGATGAGCATGAGATAAAACGTACAATAACGGATCGAATCCAGGAATGCAATCCGGAGGATAAAGTAGTGCGATTAAAAGTGCTGGATATACCCGTGCACGTCTATCACTCACTGGATTTTGACGAGCTGAAGCGGCTGACGAGGTCCGCAGTTCATTTCGAGATAAAATACGAGTTCCTGCGTGATAGTGAATTATTGGCGGCTGAACGTCCCTCGTTTCGGTCGCTGCATACCGAGTTCGAGCACTTTATGGAGAAGTACGCGGTAGACGTGCATCTCGATAAAAAGCGGCTCGATGAGTTGGGGTTGCGGTACATGCAGGAATGGGAACGGGAGAGCGAGGAGTGAGAAGGGAATAGGGAATAGGGGGAAGCTC
>JAUWPM010000091.1 GCA_030611585.1 Methanosarcinales archaeon
ATCGCGTGGAGTGCCTTAATTTTTACGTTATGGTTGATTTATTTTTGATTTATTTTGCGGGCTATACGATAACGATATATTCTGAAGTGTGTTTGGGATTATTTATATTGTGGTGTGGTAATTAGATTGTGGGACGGCCTCTACAAAAAGAAAACTAAACCCTTACAGGGTTTTCGGGGTCGTGGGGCAGAGCCCCACAGTGCTAAAAGAAAAACATCAGGAATATTTCAGTCAATGTTTTTACCGAAGGTAAAAAAGTTGTGTGTTAATCTGCGTCTTAAAGAGAATTATGGCAGTTATACTTTATATACAACGAGAAACCGTTTCTCAAAAGTGTTAAAGCAGAAGTATAATGAAGAACAAGTATCTAAAAGGGATAAGCGCAAACATACTCTTGTTGGGGGTTGTCAGCTTTCTGAACGATTTAAGCAGTGAAATGATCCTCCCGATTTTACCGATGTTCATTACCGCATTAGGCGGTACCGGTCTGATTGTAGGGTTAATTGGTGGGTTGCAGGACAGTATCGCAAGTATCTTGAAGGTTATTTCGGGCTACTGGTCTGACAGAATAGGAAGAAGGAAGATATTCGTCTCCAGTGGCTATCTGACTTCTGCCGCCTTCAAATTGCTCCTCTCGTTCTCATGGATCTGGCAGCACATATTACTCTTCTCCAGTTTTGAACGCGTGGGAAAAGGCTTGAGAACCGCGCCACGGGACGCCATTATCGCGGATTCCATGCCCGACGCGCGAGGTAAGGGATTTGGGATTCACCGGGCACTCGATACGTTGGGTGCAATTGCGGGGTCGGTGGTTGTTTTGCTTTTACTCTGGTTCTTCTGGTTCGACCTCGAACAACATGCACATCAAATCGCATTTTATAAGTCAACCATATTTATAGCTGCGATCGTCGCTTTTACTTCGCTATTGCCCCTTTACTTTGTAAAAGAAGGGAAGCGAGAACCGCAAAAGACAAGCTTACAGATAAGCCTGAAGAAACTGCCCAAACCACTTATGCTCTTCATTACGGTGGCTACGGTCTTTGCGCTGGCTAATTTCACCTATATGTTTTTCATCTTAAAGGCGAAGGATGCTTTTACTTTTGTAGGTACGAAGGAGTCAATTGCCCTTGTAATCTTTTTATATATCCTTTTCAACGTCTTCTACGCCGTGCTCGCCATTCCGTTTGGCACGCTCTCTGACAGAATAGGGAAGCGGCGAGTACTCATTTCTGGTTATCTCCTCTTTTCAGTAACCTGTCTCGGATTTGCTTTCTTCGATTCGCTCCCTGCCTTTCTGGTTCTGTTCCCGCTTTACGGCGTGGTGTACGCGATGGTAGACGGAAACCAGAGAGCTTTTATATCTGACTTATCCACCGGTGAATTACGGGCTACCGCGTTGGGCACGTTTCACACGATGATTGGCATAATGACGTTACCAGCGAGTTTAATCGCCGGATTTTTATGGAATGTAACGCCCGCACACAGTTTGACCTTCCTATTTGGCAGTTCAGTTAGCATCGTAGCGGTTCTGCTGTTCGTTCTACTCAGAGATTATTTCACAGATTGATGATGGCAAAGGGAATTTGCATCTTATGTTTACATCTTATATTTTCTCGTGAAATAAACCCTTCCAGGGTTTTCGGGGGCACGGGCGGAGCCCGTGATGTGTAATCTTGTGGTTAGCTAAATACGTACGAAATTTTAATTGATCGGGGATAGGTATATTATAAATAGAGGCAAGAGGTTTGTTATTGGTAAAGCAAATATGTGGGGTTTGAAAGGGAATGACATTAATGAAACGTGACGCTGCGGATGTTTTAGGGGCATTCGAATCCATCAAGAGCCAGGCAAAGCAACTTCGGAAATCTCTACGGGATTCACTGTTCGGTCCCATCGAAGAGTTAGAAAATCTTGTTGAGGCGTACAAGGATGCGAAACTACATTTCGGAGGAATAGCATCCGAGCAAAACATCGGCGTATATCTTCGGGATATAGAGCTAAAAGGTAGAGATTATTCGGCGGTTTATAAACAAAAAGCGTTATTAAGCGAGATTGACGTAGAATGCGACAAGGCTATTGGTGCTTTAGAAAGCATGGCTGCTCCACTGTCGGAAGATGATTTAGCTAAACTTGTGGCACTCAAGGAGCATTTGGAAGGTTTATCAGAAGTATTACCAGATATAAACTACGAAATAAACGTAAACGAGGCGATAAACGAATACGAAAGAGGTGCGTATCTCGCATCTGCATTAATCTCCGGTCGTGTAATACTGTATGCCTTGAACCAAATCCGCGGGGAATCCGCTGAGAAAAAAGCGCAATTTTTGCGCGATAAGGGACTTATAGAGAAAGATAAAAAAGATGTTTACGAATCAATATTAAACGCGGATAAACGTGCAAGAGAGTTATACTCTTACGATATAACGATGTTTCCATCATCCTCGGATGCACTTTTGTTGTTGGATGATGCGATTGAAATTTTAGAAATTGTCAGCAACGTTTTGAACGCAGAGAAGGGAAGTCTTGAAAAGTAAAAAAATCCGGTCTGTAACATAACCGTTACCCAACATAACTGTTATCTAACAAAACCGTTAGCTTCGTACGAATAAAACCACGGAGTCGTGTTTTTTGATACATTCCGTGCGTCATCTTTCTTCCAATATTTCCACATGCTTCATAGCCTTATCCCAGTAGTACTTAGCGTCCTCTTTGATTTGAGCGCTTTCATCAGGACTTAATGCACGCACCGCTTTGCCCGGGCTGCCAAGTACAAGACTACCGGGCGGGAAGCTCTTACCTTCGGTGAGTAGTGTCCCGGCACCGATCACGCAGCTTTTACCTACCGTAACGCCATTCATGATAATAGCGCCCATGCCCACCATGCAGCCGTCACCGATCGTGCAGCCGTGAACGATGGCGCCGTGACCCACCACGCAGTATTCGCCTACCCGCGTAATGTGCTCATGTTCAGCATGCACGATGCAGTTGTCCTGGATGTTCGTCCACGAGCCTATGCGGATGGCAGTAGGATCGCCTCGGATAACTGCATGCGGCCATACACTGACATGGTCGCACAGCTCCACATTACCGATCACCGTACTCAAAGGGTCAATGTAGATCGGCTCGTCTAATTTTGGATAGTAACCTTCAAAGCCTCTAATGTTTTCCGACATGTTGTATACGTCACCTCCAGTTTTATTCAACCACCTATAGAAGGAAGGCAGTTCATCGAATTATATCTTTTCGGTTCTGCAGGTGCTTAGTCCATGCTTCTCGAAATACCGCTGATGGTACTCTTCCGCATGTCAGATCGTTGTTGTTGATTACAGTTATGAAAAATCCTCAACGAAACTTATATATAACCAATACGTTATATAACAAGTATGTTATACAACAATATTGTTAGGTGATAAAGATGTCGGTAGTTAGCGGCCCCGCCACGGGGAAGGATTTCTTTGATAGAGAAGACGAGGTGAAGGCAGTTGTGGAATCGTTGAGAAAAGATAATATTTTGCTTGTTGCTCCGAGAAGGTATGGAAAGACCTCGGTAATGCGTGCCGTGGAAAGAAAGCTGATGGAGAGGGGTTACTTATGCTTGTACCTTGACGTGATGCACGTCCACAGCCCCAAAGATTTCATATTTTGGTTGGCTATTGCTGCATTTGATACTTCCCCTGAAGCGAGAGGATCTTTTTTGGAAAATATGAAGTCCTCTTTTGTTCGCTTGGGCGAACGGCTTCAGGAAGTCGAAGTTTCTACGTCTGGGTTTAAAGCAAAGTTCGCCAAAGGCGTAAAGGAAGAGATAAGCGATGATAACTGGTCTTCTAAAGGATACGATGTTTTTAACGCGATAAAACATCTTTCCGAGAAGAACTGTATCTGTATCATTGTTGATGAACTATCTGAGTGCATTAACAATGTGAAAAAGCGGGATGAAGAGACAGCACGGGAATTCCTCCAATGGCTAAGAAGCATAAGGCAAACCATGTTCGAGGATTTAAAATTCATCGTTGGAGGATCGGTGAGTTTCACGGGAATTGTGAGGAATTTCGGGTCTTTAGCGTGGATAAACGACTTGAAACCGATTAATATAAACGGATTCTCAGAAGAAGTAGCTTTGAAATTCGTTAAGAAAGCTTTTGATGATAGCGGGTGGGAATATAAGGAGGAAGTCGGGCTGAAGATATTGGAATGTGTAGGGGAGCCATATATCCCGTATTTTATTTCTATATTCCTTAGCATGATATTTGAAGACGAGCGTTGGTTAAGCGAGGAGGATATCGAGGAACTCTATAATAGTAAATTGCTTGGAGCTCATGGTAGAGGATATTTCGATTATTACAAGCAGAGATTGGGAATTTATTATGAAGGAGTGCTGGCGAGAGCTGCTGAAGATATTTTGAGAGAAGTATGCCTTACTAAACAAGGATACCCAAAGGCTCTTGCTTTTGAGTTGTTCCGAAGAGCAACGGGAATAGAGGATGAAGAGAAGTTTATGAACTTACTCTATGATCTTGAAAACGATTTCTACATCTCGTTTGATGGTGAGCATATCCGGTTTCAATCAAAGGTTTTGAGAGACTGGTGGAGGTTGTACAATGTCTGATGTAGTGTTTTACCGGTTTCAACCGGATGCAATGGACAGAGAAACGTTGGAGCGTCTATTTACGGGTAAAAAAAGAAAAACGCTCATGAAGAAGCTGACGAAGGAAATAAAAACTGCTGTGAAGAACCGAACGCCACGATACTATTTGATCTTTGGCCCGAGAGGCGTAGGGAAAACACATTTCGTCACGCTACTATACTGTGACGTTGAAGAGCAAATTGGAAGTGCGCTGCCAGTAAAGCTCTCAGAAGAAGAGTTCTCATTATACAGAGTTTCTGACTTGCTTTTGAGGATTTTAGAGTTGAGCAGGGATAGAGAAACAGATTTGAGCAAATTTAAGTGGATGTCAGAAGATGAAGTAGTCGTAGCTGCTCTGGAGGAGTTGAAAAGCACGGGTAAAATGGTTGTGCTGTTCCTCGAGAACTTGAATCAGATATTGGGGGAGCAGATGAGCAAACAGGAAGTGCAAAAGCTGCGGTCTATCTTTCAGACGGAGAACATATTCACCGTGGTGACCACTGCGCCACTGATTTTCCCACAGGTCTCTGAACACGAGGAACCTTTTTTCAACTTCTTTGAAATCGTATATCTCGATGAGCTTACACGAGCTGAATTGAAGAACTTGGTTAAGGAAATCGCCACAATTGATAATGATGAGAAGTTTTTGAGCAAGATGAAGGAATACGGGCGAAAAATAGATGCTATTTATATTCTCACCGGCGGAAGTCCGAGAATGGCGATGTTATTGTACGATCTTATGAGTAAAGGAAACATAGTGGACATTGAGAAGGCTTTCATCAAATTGCTTGATGAAAACACACCGTATTATCAGGACATTTTTAGATTGCTCAGTGGTGGTAAGAGAAAAGTATTCGATACTTTAATAGAACTCGGAAAACCGGCAACGCCAAAAGAGATATCGGAAAAAGCACGATTGGATGAAAAAATAGTAAATTCTCAGCTTAGACGACTTGAAAAAGACGGTTACGTGCGTTCACGGCGGCTGGGTAAGACGGCGAAATATGAAGTGAGGGAGCGGTTATTCAGGTTATGGCGTGAATTGAGACGGCAGCCGTTTGCGATGCAGAAACTATCGATATTGGTAGAATTTCTGGAGCTGTGGTATAGCGAGGAGGAAAGGAGAGAGAAGTTTTTAGAACGTTTTGAAGGTTCTATAAAGGCGTTGGATGAGACAAGAGCCAAAGAGGCAGGTTATTGGTTCTTGAGCCTTCCTAAGGAATATAAAAGAGAGTTGATGCCGCGAGTTGTAAAAGAAGTTTATGATGTAGGTGCGGTTAAATTGTTAGATGAGTTAGTTTACGGAGACAAGGAACTAAAAAGAGAAGCTATTGTAACGGAATTTGGAATTTTGTTAGAGAAAGGGGAATACGAAGAGTTTTTG
>JAUWPM010000069.1 GCA_030611585.1 Methanosarcinales archaeon
AGCAGCGACTGCACCTGCTCTCTGCCAAGTGCAATCTCGATACAATTGTTCAGTATCGCGCCTTTGCTGTCCCTTGGGATTAGCACCGGCACGGATGCCTCGCTGATTACGCGCTCCAGTGCTTCCGTAGTGCCGCCGCACAACCCGTAACCCAAAACAATAAAATCCACCACCGGACTCATCCTCTTTACGCCTTCTTCTATCTCCGCCAGCAGTACGTCCGGATGATCGTGCAACCTCAACTCCAGCACCTTAACAATCGCCGAATCCTTAAGCTCCCGCTCACGAATCTCCGTCTCTATCTTCTCCAGCGTATTCGCCTTCGTTACCAAACCATCCGTAGCAGCGAACTCGCTCGAAAACCGCCCGATCACGCGTTTATACAGCACTACGGTTACTGAATTCGCGGTGTCGGGCAGCACGAAAAAAATGTCTTTCACACCGGTTTCCCTGATCACGTCCTTTATTTCTTTCCGCAAAATCTCGCAGGTGATGATGCCAATGTGCATGATCTCTAAATATCTTCTTTCTACTTTACTAATTTCTAACGAAGCAAAACGAAGAACTGCAAACTGAAAAAAAGAGCTACGTTACTTCCTCCAGCAGTTCTACGCCGTATTCGTCCTCAAGAAAACCGAAGACGTCGTCCCTATTTATCCTCTGCTTCTGTGGCAGCTTCTTCTTCTGCGACTTCCGTTCCTGTATCCGATACCCCGGTCGCTTCAACGAGACGCAAATGTCCATCCCGTAAATACCTACCTTCGGATCGTAACGGATGCCAAAGTCCGTATGCTCCGCAACGCCGAAAGCGAAATTGCCGTACGTGTCAAACTGACTCTTAAAAAGAGTATTCTGTATTTTAAAACACCGTTTAAGGAAATCGCGTGCCCGATCGCCGCGTAACGTGACTTTACACGCAATGGCTTCTCCTTTCTTTATACTAAACGGCTGTATGGTTCGCTTCGCCGTCAGCTTAATTGATTTCTGACCCGCAATGGAATCCAACAGCTTCTCCGCCTTCGCTAACTTCTCGCCACTTTCGCCCACACTCATGTTTATCACTACCTTATCCAATTCTATTCTCCTCATCGGGTTTTCGTTTTCTGCCATTTCTTTACTCTCCTTTCTCGTTGTTTTTTATTCTTGTTTTCCTCTGATTTACGCTACGTTAGCTAGCTAAGCTAATCCCGGCACCTCGATTTTTTTCTCGCCCACTACGAAGACGGAATCCTCACGACTCTCAAAGCTAAAGCTCTCTTCCCCATCCATAGATTTTATCCGCACGACATTTGGCTGCGAACTACGCACTACCCGTATTTCCTCTATCTCTCCGGTCTGCGCAGAGTGCTTCCCGCCGATTACCACCACTTTACTTCCTTCCTTATACGCAAAGTGTTTCATGATCTTATTATCCGGAATGGAAATCAACAACGAGTCGTGCGTTCTTATGCCCGTACCGGACTCCCCGGGTAGAATGTTTCTACCATCGTGCAAGTTCAATTGTACCGATCCCTCTTTTATTACGCTCTTCCCGTTCACCCTGCACAGCTTCTTCGACGCCGCTCTTTTACCTATTTCCACCAGCGACAGCTTATCCTTCTTGTCCAGCAGCACCATATAATTCGCCTTTACAAGAGGAATGGAAAGAATATCAAATACGCCAACCGGGAACTTATGGTCTTTCCTCACTTTACCGTTGACTACCACGTTGCCTTCGTTCAATATCCGTTTCGCCTCTCTACTGTTGTCCGCCAACTTCAGCATGTCCCGCACGATCAAAAGCAAGGGCATGCTTCTATCCTGTGGATGCGGCCCCGGTTTCTGCTTCACCGCCCAGTATAACGTCTTCCGTGCTATCTTCCAGCTACGCGGTGCCGCTATCCTTTTTTGATGCTTCCCCATTTCAGTCTTTTACTCCTATTAATATCATTACATATTCGTTTACGCATAAGCATGTTTCACCAAATCCTCCGCTTTCTCTTCAAACTCCTCTTGTGCTCCCGGAGTTAAAGTCGGCTTCACGACTTTAATCGCGGCTTCAAAATGAAGCTTCGTTACCACGATGTTCTTTATCGCTTCGCTCAGGTGTTCCTCGGTTATTCCGGAAGCGAGGAACTCACGCAACGCAGCCATTACCGCCTCTCTCACGATCGCCGCTATATCAGCACCGACATACGTATCGGTCATCTTCGCAAGCTCCTCTACCGTTACATCCTCGCCGAGGGGTTTGCCTCTCAGGTGCACCTTGAAGATCTCCTGCCTCGCTTCTTCATCCGGCACCTGGATGTAGATCAATCTATCAAGTCTGCCGGGTCTGAGTAACGCTGGATCTACCAGATCCGGCCTGTTGGTCGCCGCTAAGACAACTACATCCTTCAGCTCCTCCAACCCATCCATCTCTGTCAATAGTTGTGAAACGACTCGCTCGGTTACGTGCGAGTCATAGCCCATACCCCGTACCGGTGCGATTGAATCAATCTCATCTAAGAAGATCATACATGGGGCAGCTTGCTTCGCCTTTCTGAAAATCTCACGAACCGCTTTCTCGGATTCACCCACCCACTTCGACAATAGTTCCGGTCCTTTAATCGAGATGAAATTCGCCTCACTCTCATTTGCCACCGCCTTTGCCAGCATCGTCTTTCCGGTACCCGGCGATCCAAACAGAATGATACCCCTTGGCGGCTTCGTATTCAACTGAGAGAACAACTCTGAATACTTTAGCGGCCACTCCACCACCTCCTTCAATTCCTGCTTCACACGATCCAAACCGCCTATGTCCTCCCACTTCACATTCGGCACTTCCACAAATACTTCCCGGAGTGCAGAAGGTTCCGTATTCTTTAACGCTTCGCCGAAATCGTATTTTGAAACGGTCAGTTCTTCCATCACTTCCGGCGGTATATCCTTCTCTAAGTCTATCTCTGGCAGTATTTTCCGTAAGGCGTGCATCGCAGCTTCTTTACATAACGTCGCGATGTCCGCACCGACAAAGCCATGCGTGAGATTCGCGACTTCTTTTAGATTTACATCCTCTGCCAGAGGCATGCCCCGCGTATGCACCTGCAGAATCTCTTCACGACCATTCCTATCCGGGATGCCGATCTCTATCTCACGGTCGAAACGACCACCTCTTCGCAATGCCTCATCAAGTGCGTTGACTCTATTCGTAGCACCGATTACTACTACCTGCCCACGCGATTCCAGACCGTCCATTAACGAGAGGAGCTGTGCGACCACTCTCCTTTCCACTTCGCCGGTTGTCTCTCCTCGCTTCGGTGCTATTGAATCCAACTCATCAATAAAGATAATAGAAGGAGCGTTCTTTTCCGCTTCCTCAAATATATCTCGCAAATGTCGTTCACTTTCACCATAGAATTTGCTCATTATTTCAGGACCGGAAATCGAATGGAAATTGGCATCGGTCTCATTTGCAACCGCTTTTGCTATCAGCGTCTTACCAGTTCCGGGTGGTCCGTGCAGGAGAACGCCTTTTGGTGGCTCGATCCCCAGCCGTTCGAATAGCTCCGGATGCCTGAGCGGCAGTTCGATCATCTCCCGTATCGTGCCTATCTCTCGTTTCAAGCCACCGACATCCTCATAAGTCACACGAGGTAAGCCTATTTTCTCTTCTCGCGCTTTGCGAAGCACAATCTCCGTATCTATATTTGGAATCACCGTGCCTACGGGTACGGTATTGGTAACGACAAAAGAAGCGGGATTGCCTAACAAGTCAATCCTTATGATTTGCCCTTTGGTAATTGGCACGCCTTTCAATCTGCTTAATAAGTAACGTTCGCCACCGGCAATTCTTATCGGCTGTGTAGGCGCAAGCGTGATTCTTTTTGCCCCTTTCGCCCTTGTCTGTTTCACCTTCACCTTATCATCTATGGCAACACCGGCATTGCTCCTTATGTTCCCATCTACGCGTATGATTGACTTACCACTATCAGGTGAATAAGCGGGATGCACGATAGCGGTGGCAATACTCCTGCCTTCTATCTCTATCACATCCCCGGGAATGAGCCTCAGCGCTCGCATCGTTTCGGTATCTATTCGTGCTATCCATCTACCTGCATCGCGATGATACGCCTCCGCTACCCGCAATATCACCGATTTCTCTTTCTCTTCTCCGTTTCCCATCTCTTCACCTATCTATTCACTTATTTATTATGTTATCAGTATAAAATTAAAATAAAAAAAAGCTAAAGGTCAGACTTTTATATGCTTTAAAGAAAAAAGTAGTGCAAGTAAATAAAATGGAAGAAGAGTTGTTAATGATTCCGGGACCGGTACCGGTGATACCGCGTATTCGCAAAGCGATGTCAAAGCCGATGATATTCCATCGAGGGGACGAATTCGCACAGATGTACAGTGAGATCGTCGAGAATCTCAAGAGCATATTTCAGACGCGGAACGACCTGTTCGTGCTCAGCGGGTCGGGAACGTGTGCAATGGAAGCAGCCATAGGGAATCTCATCAGGAGGACAAACATCGCTGGGAAGACGGAGCTGGAGGGATGCGTAACGGTAGCGAACGGCAAATTCGGCGAGCGTTTTAAAGAGATTGCGGAGCGATATGGAGCAGACGTTACACCTGCTCATTTTGATTGGGGGCATTCGATAGAATTAGAACCGGTAAAAGAAGCGTTGGATAACTGTCCCAATCTCAAGGTCGTGACGATGGTGCATAATGAGACATCCGTCGGCATGCTCAATCCTGCAAAGGAAGTGGGGAAACTCGTGAAGAAGCACGATGCCATCTTCGTGCTTGATTGTATCACGTCAATAGGCGGTGACGAAGCTCCCGTAGATACGATTGGTGCGGACATAGCGATTGTGGGCTCGCAGAAATGCCTGGGTACGCCGCCGGGATTAGCAGCACTCTCAGTTAGCGAGAATGCGTGGGATTTGATACGGGAGAACCCACGCAGACCTTATTATCAGGACCTTGTTGCGTATAAGAAGAGTTTTGATAAGAAACAAACACCTTACACACCGGCTTTGCCTCTCTTCTTCGCACTTCAGGAAGCGTTAGCGGTGATACGAGAGGAGGGCATGGCGAAAAGGATAGAAAGACATAGAAGGATGTCAAAGGCAATTCGAGCGGCAGTTACAAGCCTGGGACTGCGCTTATTCCCGACACTAAACGAGGTAAGCGATTACTCTAATACCGTTACGGCAACGAGCATCCCCCAGGAGCTTACGGATGATCAGTTGAGAGGAGGTATGCGAAAGAGAGGAGTAATCGTAGCCGGGGGGCAAGGAGACCTCAAAGGCAAGATATTCCGGATAGCGTCAATGGGGAATATAACAAGCACGGAGATTTTGAGGACTATCGAGGTACTGGAGCAGGTATTGAAGGAAAATGAGTTTATAGAAGAGGAAGGAAGTGGTTTGGACGCAGCAAAAGAAGTATTATCCACAACGCCGTGAAATTAATTTCTAAAAGTGCTTTTTTATTACATTTAGAAACGATGGAAACATACATCGTGAAAATAATAGAAAAATGAAGCTATCAGAAGAGGATACTGAACTGTTTTATAAACTGCATCCGGCACTGCTGTTTTATACTAACCAGCGAAAAGGCGTACTCAGGGAGGTAAGCACAATTGAGGAGTTCATGGAGTTGCCAATGGAAGAAAAATATAAGGTCAGAGAAGCCTTATACAAGCACCCCAAACTGATTGATTCGTTTGTGAAGGAGAACCCTCTCAATTTCTCGCATGATGAGTTAGAGATAGTTCGTAGCTGGAAGGACTTCATCAAAGACGGGTTCTATTTGTTCCGCTATCTAAAGAAGTATGCTATCTTCCTCGACGATAGTTCATCACCAAAGGCGTATGGTGTGCTTGCACTGAAAAGTGATTTTCGGGAGATGGTAGGTCCATGTCTTCCAATTGTCCTCAAAGCGGTTCTTTTGCCTTTTAGAGGGCAGATCATACACGATGGTTTTCTGACACCATACCCTGTTAGTTTTGGTCCGGGTATTCGGCAGGATTTGGAGGAGGCATATCAAGAAGCGAAAGCGAGATTCGGTATTATCACTTCCCTTCCGTTCGAGGAGAGAGAAGAAAGCGACGAAGAGCGCTTAAAACGTATTTGAGCAGTGAGGAGATGCGATTGCAATATGGAGGGAAGATAGACGAGTTGATAAAGAAGGATTCGAGCCTTTTAACGGTTTATCATCAGGAGATGGGCAAAGTACATGCACGGACGTTCGGGCGGAGTTTATCAGAGATAGGGCTGAGGAATGCCTGGTTTGCGATAGTTGAGGGCGAGATAGTCGCAGGTGGGTGCACGCGAGCAGAAGTTGAGCGAATTCTGGATGAGATCGTACCTGTGGAGAAGAGGGATTTTGCATACGTTTTCCACCTGAAGGGGAAGTAGTGAGAAGATGTTACGAGCACCGCAAGCACGAGAAGACATAAAAGTCGTTTCGTTCGACGTTGACGGCACGTTGGTGAGTCAGGGATTTGCAGATTGCGTCTGGCTGCAAGGGATACCAATGGCTTACGCAGAGAAAGAGGGTTTGAGCTTTGAGCATGCGTTTGAATTTGTAAAGAGCGAGTATGATAAGATCGGGGAGCACCGGATAGAGTGGTACAACATAGATTACTGGCTGCGGAAGTTCGGTTTGGACATCCCGTACGAGAAGCTATTCAAGAACTACGAAGATGAGATAAGGATATTTGAGGAGGTAGAAAATGTTCTGACCGTGCTGAAGGGAGAAGGCTACGACCTGATATTAAGCTCAAATGCGGCAACTGAGTTCATCGAATTCCAGATTAAACCTATCAAAAGATTCTTTTCGCATGTCTTCTCGGCAACGTCTGATTTCGGCGAGGTGAAGAAGACAAACGGGTTCTTTGCACGCGTGTGCGATATTCTGGACGTGAAGCCGCAGGCGGTTGTTCATACCGGCGACCACTGGGTGTTTGATTTCATCAATCCACGTAAGATCGGCATAACTGCGTATTATCTGGATAGGGGGAGAAGCAGGAACATAAAGGGAGAGGATGATGAGTTCGTTATAAGCAATTTGAATGGGATTCTGGATAAATTCAGAAAGCGATAAATAGGTGAGAGAGAATTAAATATTGTATATTACTAATTTTATTTAACGATGTTATGAAAAATCGTAAAGAACAGTTGAGGATGGTGATAGAAGAATATTGGAGAAGCGAGCTAAGCGAGCTAAGCGAGCTGCCGAAAGCGAAGGCGAGAGAGATAAAACTGAAAGTGGAAAGTGACTTAATAAACGACGTTATAGGTCCGAGAAGAGCGGGAAAAACGTATTTGATGTTTTTGACCATAAAGGAACTTTTGAAAAGCGGTGTTGATAAGAAAGCGACGGTGTACATAAACTTTGAAAACAGAAAACTATTACCCGTAACACCCGAATACTTCAACTATTTAATAGAATTCATCTATGCCAGAAGGCTTCTGGACGAATACGAAAAGATTTATGTTTTTCTGGATGAGGTTCAACGAGTGGAAGGCTGGGAGAAATACGTGCGAAGCATTTATGATGAATTCAAAGGTAGGATAAAGATGTTTGTTTCTGGCTCTACGTCAAAGCTTACGGGTTCGGAGCTAAGCTATTTGTTAACGGGAAGGCATCTCACATCGCACGTTTTTCCGTTGAGTTTTCGCGAGTTTATGGTTTTCAAAGGTTTTGGCTATGGCTATGCAGAGGAATACCTGATAGAGAAGGATATCTCGGTGATCAAAGAGATGCTGAGGGAGTATATAATGTTTGGTGGGTTTCCAGAAGTTGTTCTGGCACAGGCAGAATCGAATAAAGAAGAACTTGTTCAAACGCTGTTCGTGGATATCGTGAGTAGAGACATTCTTCCGAGGCTGAGAAGGAAAGGAGAAATTGCGGAAGAAATAGCTTACTTTTTAGCATCAAATACGGGTAAGTTGGTTAGCTTTACGAAACTAAGTGGCATGCTAAATACTCGAGGAATTAAAATCTCGGTTCCAACGTTAGAGAAATACTTTTACATAATGAAAGAAGCTTTTCTTTTCTTTGACCTCAGAATTTTCTCGTACAAAGTTAAAGACCAATTACAATATCCCCGGAAACTTTACGCCATAGACCCGGGGCTTGCGAATTTTTCGGGCTTCCGATTTTCAGAAGATGCGGGTAGATTAATGGAAAATATAGTTGCCGTGGAATTAATGAGAAGAAAAACGGCAAGCCCGGTGAGAGAAGTCTATTACTGGAAAGACAAACAACAAAGAGAAGTGGATTTTGTTTTGAAAAACGGTTCGAAAATAGAACAGCTCATTCAGGTAACTTACGTTTCAAGCAAGGAGGAGATAGAGATGAGGGAAAAGAGAGCGTTGATAAAAGCGAGTGAAGAGCTGAACTGTGATGATACGCTGGTAATCACGTGGGATTATGAAGCGGAGGAGGAGTTTAAGGGTAAACAGATAAAGATTATACCGCTATGGAAGTGGCTGTTAGAAAACCATTCTTAAAACCTTTTATTAGAAAGAAAAGTTTAATCAACAACTTTTTTATTGTATATAAAGTATAACTGCCGTAATTCTCTTTAAGACGCAGATTAACACTGATTTACACGGATTTGTTTAGGGTGAAGAACAAAGTTGATTTTTATCATCTGTGTTTTAACCAGAGATGGTAGACCACCAAAATTCGACTCCATGCCCTTCTTTATATTCTTTATCTCTATAATTAATACCATTGACGTGAAGGTTTAACCATGAAAGAATACGAAGTAGAATGCATACGCTGCGGTGCGCGCTACTCGAAGGCGGACATAGTGTACACGTGCAGGAAATGCGGCGGGTTGCTGAATATAAAATACGATTATTCTAAAGTAGATACGGAGAGAATCGTCAACGGGAAGGGCGAAGGCGTATGGAAATATCGTGAGTTGCTGCCGTTTGATGACGAGACAAAACCGATAACGATACAAG
>JAUWPM010000082.1 GCA_030611585.1 Methanosarcinales archaeon
CCTGCTACTATTGTCACTTTCACAGTCGCAGCTTTCTCTTTGCTTTTAAATCGCTTCTTTATCTCGGTTGCAACATTAGCGCCGGCATTTTCCATCAGTTGTAAAGGTGCAAGCCCAAAGAAGTTGCAGTTCTCGTCCAGCGCAGCCATCTCCTCCGCTGTGATGTACGCTTCTTTATCTTCCATTTTTTGTCGCTTCTCTGATCTTTCATCATCTTTAACGTATTTAGTATAAGCATAATGGTCGTCCAGAGTCAGTTATTTCTATATATTTATTTACACATCTAAAAAACTTTAACTACGCCTTCAACGTGAATGAACCAACCCCAAAGCAAAAACTCGGCGGGAAATCTTTAAATAAAATAAAAAACCGAAAAGCTTTTATAATGATTAACAGGTTATTATGTTTACAGACAAAAATAAAAGGTGATATACATGAAAAGGCGTTTGGCGATGAAAGTTGTTCTCGCAGCAATCTTGGTATTTTCAATATTTGCCGCATTTTCGGTGAGTTACGGTTATCCCATCCGAAGCTTCTCGCCTTGCCGCGGCGGATGGGCTTTCTCACGAAGAAGGAGCTAAAAGCTAAAAAGAAAAGGAGGTGAAAAACAAAAAGATGAAAAAAGCGTTAACCATATGTCTTGTTTTCTGCATTGCGATGTCTGTTGTAGTGATTCCAGTGGGCGCTCAGACAACACCAACTCCAAAAGTACCGAATGCTGCCTTAGTTATTGAAGGTGCCCTTGGTGGTTCAAGCAAAATAACTTTGACTCACCACGGTGGAGACACAATAGTTGATGCGTTCAAAGGAAATGCCCCTTATTGGAATTCGTTGGAAGTTAGAATCAATGGTGCGATTTACACGGGTACTGTAAAGTTAAACGGTGATACAGTATCAGCGGGGGATTTTAAGCCTGGAAATGAATTGGAACTCTTTTTAGGTTGGGAACTTTCCGGTGGCGATACAATTTCAGTGGTCTATACCCCAACTGGGGACATAATGCAAAGAGTAAAAGTAGCATCAGCATCAAGTCCAACGCCTACGCCACCACCTATACCAACTCCAAAAGTACCGAATGCTGCCTTAGTTATTGAAGGTGCCCTTGGTGGTTCAAGCAAAATAACTTTGACTCACCACGGTGGAGACACAATAGTTGATGCGTTCAAAGGAAGTGCTCCACATTGGAATTCGCTGGAAGTAATGATCAATGGTACGATTCACACGGGTACTATAAAGTTAAACGGAGCTACGGTATCAGCAGGTGATTTTAAGCCTGGAGACGAATTGGAACTCTTCTTAGGTTGGAAACTCTGTGATGGCGATACAATTACAGTAATCTACACCCCAACTGGAGACATATTAGTGAAGGTGGCAGGGTCAGTATCTCCAACACCGACAATAACACCTACACCAACAATCACACCTACTCCTTCTACTGTAACACCCATGCCAGCACCTACATCTGCTGGAGAGCCTGGACCAGAACTTTCAATAAGCCAGTCGTCGTTGAAGGAAGAGCCGGATGTAGGCGAAGAAGTCCTGATAACCGTCGCGATCTTGAACAAGGGCAAAGCCACTGCTAAAAACATTCATCTCGAAGAACGCATCCCTTCAAGCATCGCTGTAAACTACGTTGAAGGAGCAGATAAAGCAGGTGGCTTGGTATATTGGAATGGAGAACTTGAGCCCGGCGAATCTCATTCTATCACGCACACACTGAGAATACTGGAAGAGAAGAACAGGATTATTCCTGTAACGGTTACTTACGAAGATGCATACGGGAATAAGAAGCAGAAATCAACTGAAATTTATCTGACTGCCAGGAGAGAAGAAGAACCAACTTCACCACTTTCTAACATACCTTGGGTTTACATCATTATCCTGGTAGCGGTGGTTCTCGTGGGATTAGCAATAATAGTTGCAGTCAGAAGAGGAGGAGAAGGCGGCGCGGAAGTGACGATAGAGGAAAAGAAGTGAAATGAGGCGAATAAGCATAAAAGCAGGACTGGGAAGCAAAATAAGGATAGTGAGAAGAGGAAAAAGAGAAGAAAAAACTGAAAAGATTGTGACACAGGAGGAGGATAAAAATGTCCTCCTCCTCTCTTCTAATTTTTTAAACCTTGCAGAGATAAGAGCAGAATCTTCTTTCAGACCACAACACGAAGACGTTGAAGTAATCTACGCGCTCTCAGGTCGAGAACATAACGTTCCTGATACGTTCCATAAATTATCCTCACGATTCGTTATAAAAACGGTTACTCAATCTATGATTCTCGCAAACATCGAAGAAATTGTCAACCATATATTAAAAGAGCGAGAAGAAGAGCCTCAGTTGATTATCATTGTGCATACGCATCCTTCTGGGATAGCGCATCCCAGCGAAAGTGACAAAGAATATCTCCTTCGTGCAACCAAAATCATAAGAAGATACGTGCCCACTATCATTTTTGGCATACATTCGGTTAGCAGTGAAGGAGATATAGTAAGAGAAAGAGAAGAGCCAAAAAAGACCTCTAAGAATAGGATTACGTGGAGTAGCATAACGAGGTCGCATGAGATTGCATTTTATGGTGAAAATTTGAGACCTGCTGAGGTGGTTCTTGGTGAGTAACAATAGTGTATCTGTTCACCGCCGAGAGCGCGGAGAGCGCGGAGATGACTGAGACTTTCCGGCTGCAAGGTCAGTTTACTGATCAACTTCAATGTCAAAGTCAATGTCCTGAAGGACGGCATTCGCCGAGTGATAAACGATTTCCCTGACTCTCTGTGTTCTCTGCGTGCTCCGCGGTAAAGTAGAAGATATTTAAGATTGCATTTTCAAAATATTATTATGGCACAAGAGATGGTGAAGATGGCACAGGAAATAACGATGAAAGAAGTCCCGGAAGAAGCACTCGGCACGATTTTGAAAACTTATCTGGAGCAAAAGATAGCTGAGTGTCAAGAAGCAATCAAGCGTTTCGAAGAGAAGTATTGCATGAATATTACCAATTTTTATGAAAAACTGGATGAAGAGTTCGGTCTCTCATGGGAGCATGAGAAGGACTACATGGATTGGGACTGGGCAACAGCCAAACTAAAAAAATTAAAAGAAAAACTGGGGAAACTGCAGATCCATGGAGATTGATGCGTTCGTCAAACGCATTTTAAGCGCGTCCGCCAAATTTGACTGGATCAAGAGCGTGGATGTGAAAACAATGGAAACAAGGGCAAAAATCAGGTTGTTCCTCAATGATAATTTCGTTGATGTTTATTATAACGCAGAAGATGAAATAGTGTCTTATGCCTACATTGAATCAAACAAACGCGTTTTCGGTGCGAATAACATGAAAATAGGCTGGCATTGGCATCCTTACGATGACGTTCAGAAACATGCGCAGGGTGAGTCAGTAACAATCGAAACGTTTCTTAAAGCGTTAGAGAAGGAACTTAGAAAGAGGGATAAAATATGGAAACAAAAACCGTTACAATAAGTCGTGAAGCATTTGGAGATCTTGTACGGATAAAAGAGGAGTTCGACGCCGTAATGGAATCTTTAGAACTTATGGAGAACGAAGAGTTCGTGGAGTCCTACAAAAAAGCGAAGGAAGAGATAAAAAACAGGGAATTTGTTGATTGGAATGATTTCGATCATAAATACTGGAGATAGAGGTGATTCTCATTGAGTAACGGCAATATAGAAAAGCTTGTCGCACTTCTGAAAACAGAAGAGGAAGGAGAAGCGATAGCTTCGCTTCTGAACGAATTCCTCATTGACGAGAATAAGAAAAACACACTTCTCGTTAGGCTCAAAGGGATAAAAGCCGAAGTTGCGGTATTAGGTCAAGAGATAACGCTGACAGAAGCGGAAGAAGAGATAAGAAGCATCGTTTTGGCGGAAAAGAAACCCATCATTGCAGAAGAAGTGGCAAAGAAGACTTCTGGAAGGTTTAAGAGTTTGAGATATACGACACATGCCTTGAGAACGCTGGATTCCTTAACGCGCAAAGGCGTCTTGGGTAAATTCAAGCGCGACCGATTTTATTACTTCACTACACCCAGGGAAGCGGTGATGCAAGCATTGAAGAAGCGCGGTGAAACTCCCGATGAGTGCTCACCAAATGAAATAGCGAAAGAGACGGGAATGCCGTTATACGTGGTTCTGGACGTATTAGCGGAATTGTTACCTTGAACGCTTTTTTTATTGTCACGTACTCCTTGAGACCACATAGTCGTTTATAAGATGAGAGAAAGCCTTATTCAAAGTCCGATAGTGCCGAGCAAGCCCTGCAACGCACGCAGCCCGCCTTGTTCTTCCGCCAGCTTACTCCCGTGTCGCGCATTATCTCCGCAACGGCCTCATAGAGATGACGCATCCTATCCGGGCCTGGTGGTTTCTCATTCTCCATATCCGACCCCGGTATAGGACGAAGCGGCACGATAAACGGATAAACGCCAAGTTCGGCTAACGTCCTGCTACCTTCTATTATCAAGTCGTCACGTTCTCCCATTCCTACGATTACGTAACTGCTGACCTGACTCTCACCAAAAAGCTCTACACTCCGCTTCCACGCTTCTATGTACCGCTGAAACGGTATCGCAACCTTACACGGAGCCACTTCTTCCAGCACCTTCCTATCAAAGCTCTCTACATGGATGCCTACCGTATCCACAGAATCGTAAAGGTGGTCTATCATGCTGGGTTCTTCCGGCGGTTCGAATTGAGCATGGATGGGCAATCCAGTCGCCTCTTTTATCGCACTCGCGGTTTCCGCAAGGTGATTTATACCCTTGTCAGGAGTGGCAGTGGTGCCCGTGGTAAGCGTTACGTGCGTTACGTGGTCTAACTTTTTCGCAGCAAGCGCCACTTCGGCAAGCTGTTCCGGCGTCTTCTTCGCGATTGTCGCACCGCCCTTCAGCGACAGTTCGATTGCACAGAACTTGCACCGCTTCGGCGTATTCCAGTACACGCACGTTTGTATCACCGTCGTTGCTAAACAATCCATGCCGTGCAGCAGTGCGATTTTATAGTAAGGTATGCCATCTTTAGTCCTCAACTCGTGGAACTTCGTTGTGGGGAACCGAACGTCTGTAATGCGCTCTCCAGCTCTCTTGAGTATGTAAGTTCCATTCTCAACCTCAAGAGTATAAGGCGAATGAGCGACAAACCAGCTCTGGGTTGGAACGTTTGCGATCGTATTGCCGAAGATGAACATCCCGCCAGCAGCGGGACCCGCACCTGCTTTCCTGCCCTTTTCCACACCGGATACTCGTGCACCCAGGCATAGCAAGTCCACTTTCAGGTCTTTGGTTTCCATCATGTTCTTTTTCTGCTACGTTTTCTCCTAATAAAAAACGTTGATTATAGGGGATGATAGATAAACTGTAAGTTCTTCTATAGTAGTGTAAATATATGCCTGCGATGGACGAGAGAACAGGATATGGACTGGGATACAGACGCGTTCCTTTTATCACGCTGTCACTGTCAGAGCTGAAGCATCGAGCTTGGATCACGCTATCCGGCTGCAACTTCACCTGTAAGGGCTGTTTTAGCATTGCTCGCGACCCGGTAGGCGAGCCGATGACCGTTGAGCAGTTAATAAACCTGGTGAATATATCCTCACGAAAATATTATGGCGATACGGCACTGGAAGAAGTGGTAATAACGGGTGGCGAACCCACGCTGGACAGAGGCTTCTTGCTTGACCTCACGCGGAATCTCAAAATGCGTGTCGGAGTGCGACACATTACGCTGTCCACGAATGGCTATTTATTGGACAGAAACTATGTGACGGAATTGAAAGCGACAGGTCTTGACGAAGTTAAGCTGGACATAAAAGCATACAAGGAGTCAATCCATCAGTGGTACACCGGTATGTCCAATCGCCCGGTTCTTAAGGCTGTGAGACATCTCTGTGAAAGCGAAATTGATTTCAGGGTAGAAACGGTCTTGATGCGGGGGATAGTGGATGTGGGAGAAATCGAGCGAATTGCTTCTTTTTTAGCGCAGATTGACCCGGGAATCAGGTATAAAGTCGTTAAGTTTGCACCCGGAGAAGCGAGGGAAAAAGTAGCAAGAAGACCGAGTGACGATGAGATTCAACTTGCGGTTGATTCTGCTTCAAAATACCTGAGGAACGTTGCCGGAGGCAAAGCATGTGTTCAGCAATTTGCTCCTCCACAAATAGGAGAAGAGTACACGAAGAGATGGGTTAGAGTGTATCTGGATATGAAAACAGAGACGATAATTGCAAAACCCGGTGGGTTTGAAGTGTCTTGAAAGCATCAAATTAAAATCGCTCTGTTTCCATTTTATGCCCTTTCCTTCTCTCTTTCGAGAATATTGTCAACCACTAAAATAAATAGGGAGATAAAACTAAGATATAACAACTATAAATGCCAGCCTTAGACGGATATGGCCAGGGATACCGATACATCCCTTTTATCACGCTGTCAGAGCTGAAGCCACGAGTTTGGATCACGCTATCGGGCTGCAACTTCAAATGCAAAGGATGTTTTAGCATTGCTCGTGACCCGGTAGGCGAACCGATGACGGTTGAGCAGTTGATAAACCTGGTGCGGAACTCGTCACGCGACTATTATGGTGATACGGCACTGGAAGAAGCGGTAATAACGGGTGGCGAACCCACTCTAAACAGGCAGTACCTCGTAGGTCTAATATCGCAGCTTAAGGAATTTGTCGGATGGATAGTGCTGGACACGAACGGGTATCTTTTAGACGATGCGTACTTGCAGGAACTCATAGAAGCGGGTTTAACCGAGGTCATATTTGACTTGAAGGCGTGGAATGAAAAACTGCATGAATGGTACACGGGTTATTCAAACCGAAGGATATTGGATAATATAAGAAATGCGTATGGCAAGGTAAAGCTCGTGGTGAACACGGTTTTTATACCGGGAATTGTGGATGACCGTGAGATAGAGAACATAGCACGGTTTTTATCCGAAATAGACAATAAAGAGGAGATAGATTATCGAATTAATAGATTCCGAGCGGAGTTAAGCTATGAGAACATAGCACGGAATCCTTATCCCGATGAGATCGAGCGTGCTTACTCGATTGTTGCCAGGTACATGAAAAACTCGGTGATAGGCAAGAGTTGCGTGCGAGAACGGGAAGTCGGAGTAAAAAGGGGTTGGATAACCGTGTTTCCTGATGGAACCACAAAGCGGCGGACGTTAGATGATTATAGGGAAGAGAATAAAATGCTGAAAAAGAGGAGTGCTACTGTCGTTTAATGATAGATACT
>JAUWPM010000130.1 GCA_030611585.1 Methanosarcinales archaeon
ATTGGGGGACAGCCTGTACTAACTAACCCAAAGCAGAAGGAATATATACATACGACCAAAATGAAAACATTACATACCGTGCCCAAACTCAAGCACTTTCCGAGAGACCTCGCACTCGTGATCCTCTTCACGCTTTTATGCACCCCCTTCGTCCTAATCCCGCCCTTAAACGAAACGCCCGTAAGAATCATCCTCGGTTTACCTTTAGTGCTCTTTCTACCTGGATATTCGTTGATTGCCGCATTATTCCCAAGAAAAGAGGATCTGGATGGGATTGAACGGATCGCATTGAGTTTTGGGTTGAGTATTGCAGTTGTGCCACTGCTCAGTCTGGCATTGAACTACACACCGTTTGGAATTCGATTGTCGCCTATACTCATCGTTCTGTCAGTATTCACGATTTCGCTTGCCTTAGGTGCGTATGTAAGAAGAAGCATGATTCCAGAAGAGGATAGATTCGTTGTTGATTTTGCAGTTTTCTTTAAAAGCTTGAAAGAATCATTCAAAGCAACAGATACGAGGCTGGATAGGATATTAACGGTTATCCTCATTATTTCAATCATCCTCGCAATCTCCATGACCGTTTATGTGATCGTAACGCCGAAAGAAGGCGAGAAGTTCACTGAATTTTATGTTCTCGGTCCCGAAGGCAAGGCAGCCGATTATCCTACAAATCTAAACGTTGGAGAAGACGGGGAAGTGATAATAGGCGTTGTAAATCATGAATACGCCAATGTCACATACCAATTGGAAGTGGGACTTAATGGAGAAGTTATAGGTGAAAAGAGCGTTGAGCTAATGCATAATGAGACATGGGAAAGCCCTTTTACCTTCGAGGCGAGGAGAGCAGGAGAAGATCAGAAGTTGGAGTTCTTATTATACAAAAACCCTTTTAGAAAAAGCGTTTACGGAAAAGAAGGTAAGGAAGAGCCATATCGCTCACTTCATCTATGGGGGGATGTTAAAGGGGAAAGGGAAAACTACTAAGGGAATAAGATCACAAAAGAGAGAAGCTAAATTATTGCTTATAATTTTAGGAAAGAACAATGAACGAACACAAACTCTTCACACAGCGAATAGGACTAATAGGCATAACCAACCTTCTTGTAGGTTTAAGTGTAATCATCCTACTGCAGATTCTAACAAAAAATATCCCTGTGGAAGATTATGGCGTATGGGTTCAGATTAGTGTTGAATGACAAACCAGTGCTGATTGATGTGAGGGGAATGTTTGATGAAGAAGAAGCGAATAAGAAAGAGTTATATCATAGGCGGCTAACTCTAAAATCACAGAAAGATATAGTGAGTGGTGCCGAATCCGAATTGAGCGATGCGGTGATAAGAGGATCGGCACTGGGCAGCGGAGGCTGTCCATAAAAGGTTGAATCGGAGGAAATAAAATTAAATATTAGATGTGAAATAGTATGAAAATCAGCATAATTGGGTGCGGCTATGTGGGCACAGTAACCGGGACTGGTTTTGCCGAACTTGGGAATGAGGTAATCTTCGTGGATGTAGATGCGGAGAAGGTTGATGCACTTAACTCGGGAAGATCACTGATATTCGAGCAGGGGCTGGAGGAACTAATCGTAAAGAACAGAGTAGTGGTTTCCATTCAACAGGCAGGCTTCCGAGCGCTGTTACGGGAGGATATGTGAGACCAGATATGGCGATAGAAAAACTAAAAGACAAAACCCTTGCGCTCTTTTTTACTCGTGGAATATCCCTCTAAAAACATTTCCTTGGATTTTCTTTTAGCACAGGTTCTTTCTGTATTCACTATTTCACTTGCCTTAGGTGCGTATGTACGGAGAAACAGGATTCCAGAAGAAGAGAGGTTTGTGGTTGCATTGGACGATTTGTATGAGAATCGCAATACAAAAAAAAACAGAGCAGAACTACTGTTTGATGAAGAAGATGCAAAGAGGAAGGGTTTTTATTGTAAGAGATTGTAATAATTTTATAGGAGGTACGACGTATGGAAAAAATTGTGGAAATTGGGTTAAGAGAGAGTCTGCTTAGAGATTTGGACAGCATTGCAATACATTTCGGTGTAACCAAAGAGAGATGGATAAAAGAAACAATAATAAAAGCATTAAGAAGTGAAAAAGCCAGAGATAAAATAATGAAAGTTGTTTCAGAGGAGTAT
>JAUWPM010000065.1 GCA_030611585.1 Methanosarcinales archaeon
GCGATGCGGAGGAATTAATAATGATTTTGGACGATGTTATCGTAGAGTACAATGATGCTCCGCATCAAGGATTAAATGGCCTTTCTCCAAACGAGTATGAGCGGAGGCTCATGTGTGGCGCATCAGGTTGATTATAACAAATAATTACATTTTATCTTTTAAAAACATGGAAGTTGAATAATTCTATTTCTATCGAAAAAAGAATACCCGAATACGGGAATCCCGATATTACGCATAATGTAGAGTATTCCCTTCATCCTATTCTCAGTGAATGTA
This sequence comes from Methanosarcinales archaeon, assembly GCA_030611585.1. Lineage (GTDB taxonomy): Archaea > Halobacteriota > Syntropharchaeia > Alkanophagales > Methanospirareceae > JACGMN01. The sequence goes on from JAUWPM010000065.1 coordinate 277, forward strand.
AAATTCAGATTCCAAATGATGGGTCTTCCATTACAGCAAACAAAATGTTGAAAGCAATAGATAAAAGCATGGATCTTACGTCTTTTGAGAAAACAAATAATAATCTTCTTTCAAAAGATGGGATATTAAGAAATGCATGCACTATAGCGGTTAGCAATAATTCATCTCTTGTTGCTTCCATTACAAGAAAAACAGATGAAAAGATAATTATTTCCATAGTTGAACAAAGCAGCAAACCGTTTGCCATATTTGAATGTAAACGGGTTGGCGTAGAAGAAGGAATGAAAAAGGGGCCGCAAACAATTGAAAAAGCGAAACAAGGAGCCTATGTTGCCAGAGCGGTTTCATCTTTACAGAAAGTGAGGGTTAGTAGTGGTGATTTATATGGCATTATTTACAAGGGCAATAACGTCCTTTATTCGCAACCATACCATGAATTACTTGCTAAAGTTGTTGGATCTGATGACGCAGAATTATTACAACGTTTTATCCTAACAGTTGGAGTTGTTAGTAATCATGGGAATTGGTTTACGTCAGAAGATCATAACAAGGAACTCAAAGTATTAGCACAATCCTATGATTGGCTCATCTTCCTTACTGATTCTGGTATTACAGAATTTGTTGAAGATTTGATAATTAACCCAACTACTGAATATGAACATGTAAAGAAAGCATTTCTTGCAAGTTACGCTCCAGATAAGAAGAAAAACCAATTTACTAAAGTTCAGATGAACATTAATGCAGATGAGGCCCTTTTGAAATACTTTACTGACAACCTGAGGCATATAGAAAGCTGGTTTAATATTATTGCACCTTCTTCTGGTAACGTCCGTCAACTTAAAGATGAGATAAAAACATTAAAGTTAAAGTCTTGGGAGGAAATTCTATAAATGACCGCTGGAAGAAACATAAATTCGAAGAGTCAAGACTGGGGAACTCCTCAAAAGTACGTGAATGCGGTGAAAAAGGTCTTTGGCGGAGAAATCGCTTTAGATCCGTGTTCAAGTGAATATTCTATAGTAAATGCAAAAGTCGAATACAGGTTACCGGAACACGATGGCTTAAGAGAATCGTGGGATTATCAAACGGTATATGTTAATCCTCCTTATGGAATTAATAAGAAAAATGGGACAACTATCCGTCATTGGTTAGCAAAGTGTGCAGAAGCGCATGAGAAGTATGGTTCCGAAGTTCTAGCGCTTGTGCCAGTTGCAACAAACACGGGTCATTGGAAAAAGAGTGTGTTTGGGAGGGCAACGGCAATATGTTTCTTATATGATACCCGATTAAAATTTTTAGAGAATGGAAAAAGTAGAGGCAAAGGTGCTCCAATGTCTTGTGCAATGATTTATTTGGGGAATAATTATCAGAAATTTTATGAAATTTTTATAAATCATGGTGCAGTTGTTGATGTCAGACCTTTGAAAAATGAAAAAATAGGGCATAAAAGAAATAATCCCCAACAATCACTCTTTGATAAAATTGGCTAATCGCGTTTTTAAAAGGAATATTTCGAGTTTTGTTGTGCGTGATACTTGTTTAAGACGAACCAGGAGCGTTCGCGTTCTTTACGACTCGTTCATACTTCTTCGCCTCCGTGCCCAACTCCTTCGTCGCATCTATCCCTATCTTTGTTGTCAGCCCATTTTGAGAGGACGGATCGAGTGACGACCCCTTCACGCCCGTGATAAGCACTATATCTTCATTCCAGCGCACTCTCGTCGCTACTGCATACTCCACCTCACTCGGATTAAACAGGTCAACGTCGTCGTCAACAACGATAACGAGTTTGAGGCTTGGATGTGCCGCGAAGGCAGCGATAATCGCGTTTTTCGGCTCGCCTTCTTTATCCTTTCTTAGCTGCACCACCGCATGCAGATAGCAACACCCGCCATCGGTCAATAAAACGTTCTTCACTCGTGCTACACGCTCTACCGCCTTGAATATCAGCGGTTCGTAAGGCACGCCCATAAGCAGCTTGTGCTCCCTGCCCGAAGGAAGGATAGCATGGTAAATCGGATCTTTGCGGTGATACATCCTCGTAAGCGTGATAACCGGCTCCTCTCTTATTTCATCGTACGTACCAGTAATATCCAGAAACGGCCCTTCTGTTGCTCGTTCTTCGCTGATAAAGCCTTCAAAGGCAAATTCAGCATGCGGGATTGCTATGCCGTTACCCAATTGGAAAAGCTCGATCGGTTCGTTTGTATAAGAAGTAGAATGTTTCTTTGGTAAAGCTTTCTTTTTAAAAGAAAGGTTTTTCAATGCCGATGCGTATTCAAACTCCTTCCCAGGTGGAACCCGTGTCGCGGCTGCTAAAAGAATCACAGGGTCCACGCCTATGGCGATTCCCACTTTTAGGTCTTCGCCGCGTTCTATCGCTTCGCGATGCATCTTGTACAGGTGCCGGGAAGGAACAAGCCGTGCTGCTAATCGTTTATCGTCCAATACGAGCATCCGGTGAAATGACGCATTGCTCACGCCGTCCAATTCCGCAACCACTATGCCGCCCGTGATATAAGCGCCGCAATCGCCTTTGAAATGGGTCAATATCGGCAGTTCGCCTAAATCCGGCGCTTTAACCACTTCTCTCGTCGGCGAATCCTCCACTACGTTCACCTTGCCACTTTCAGGATCAGGATTGCCGCCTTCCGGGATGTCCGCCAGGAACTGCACGAGATTCGCGGATGGAACGCCAAGCAAATCCGCCAGTGTTTCCCTGCCCCCCAGTACGTTCATGATAACCTTATGCGTGCCGTCAACTGCGTGGAAGAATATAGGTCGCCCTTTGTGCTCAAGCTCCACACAAAGCGCTGCCGCCTCATAGTTTGACGATACTTCACGTCCAATCTCGATTAACTTCCCTTCGCGTGCTAATTTATCTTTGAATGCCCTCATTTTTGGTGTATAACAAAGTATGTTATGTAATGCAGCGCGGTATTATAAACTTTTCTACTAAATTCCGTCTCTGCACTATTTTGACATTGTCAAGCTATACGTAAATCTTTAAACCACATAGAGAATAATGGAGATACATGTTCCTTTGGCTGCTGTTCATCGTGGTGAGCTTTTTGCTCGGTCTTTCCATCTCCTTCCTTTTAGATTACCCATTCCAGAGCATAGAAAGGGCTTTCTTATCGTTCGTCGTTGGCCATGCGCTCTCGATATGGCTTGCTTTTCTCCTCGCCGGTCTAAACAAGTCGCTAAGCATCGGTGTTGTTCTGCTCTGCATTGGTATATGCGCTTTTGCCTCGGTTATACTTTTTGAATGGACGAAAAAAACAGGAAAATGGGATTTTACCGGTTTGAAGAGAGAAATAGGAGACATCTGGTATAAGAACGAATCTACTCTTTATTTCCTGATCTTCGTTCTGCTGTACATAGTGCTCATGAACTTATACGGCGTATTCCGCCCTGACGAAGCGGGCAATCTCTATGCGTTTCACACGGTTTGGGCTGATTATCCGTTTCACACTTCAATCATCACTTCTTTCGTTTATCAAGATACGTTTTCGTTTCCGTTAGCGTATCCGCAGTTTTTAGGCCTGAAAATGCAGTACTCCTTTCTCTTTGATTTCTACTCTGCGGTGTTAATGAAAAGCGGGTTAGGTCTGAGAAGTGCGATTATCATTCCGAACATCTTATTTCAACTCGCTCTTTTCGGACTGCTTTATTTCCTCGCTTACCGATTAACGGGCCTGAAGGGAGCGGGAATAGGCGCTACGGTTATTCTCATCCTCGCGGGCTTTCCTGCCGGGCTGCAATCCGTGGGCATCCAGTTCCTGAACCCGATGTACGCAGTGATCATGCCGCAGCGAACCGCAATCATCGGTATGGCGATCTCGTTTGTCGTGTATCTGCTACTATTTCACGCATTATGTGCGAACGCGAAGAAGCGGGAGGAAACGTCTGCATTAAAAGGGACACATAAGGAACTAATACTTGCCGGCGTGCTCATCGGCTTGCTGCCCTACATCCACGCTCATTCGTTTATGGCTACCGGTTTTGTCGCTTTGTTCCTTGCTGCTTTTGCTTTGATAAAAGAACGAGATTGGCGGATTCTCGTCTATTTGTTTCTGCCGCCCATACTTTTGTCGTTACCGCAGATAATGTTTATACGAACAGGAGTATCACAGGATTTCTTCGTCTTCTTCCCCGGCTGGACGGAAGCAAATAGGGACATGATCATGAGCTTTGACTGGTCTTTCGTCGGGGCTTCGCTTTCTTCCATTGTAAAAACGATTTCACTCATTGAGTCTTTCTGGGCGCTCAATGCCGGAGCACTCATTATCCTCCTTTCGTTGGGATTCGTTAAAGCACGTAACGAAACGCGCATTTTTTATCTCCCCTTCCTCCTTCTTTTCGTTATTGCGAACGTCGTGAAATTCCAACCCTGGTATTTTGACAACTACAAGCTATTCATGCACTGGCTCGCACTGACCGCAATAATGGCCGCGCTAGCACTATGCTGGCTAAACGACTTTACTAAAACTAAAAAATCTCATAAATCGCTCGTTACAGTATCGCTTGCTGCGTTGCTCATCGCGTGTACGGTCTTTGGCGTTGTAACGCACGCAGTAATGCTGCAGAGTACGCCTATGGTATGGTCTGGCGAAGAGATACAAATGGCGGAGTGGGTACGTGAGAATACCGCACCAGATAGCGTATTTCTAACCGGAAGCGCGCACAATCATCCTATACCTGCTTTAACCGGACGGCCACGCGTGATGGGCTATGAGGGCTGGCTGTGGTCACATGGGATTGCGTGGACGAGCATCAGTGCACGTAAGAAAGATGAGATCGCAATGTACAGGGGGAACTACACGCTTATCCAGAACTACGGCGTGGATTACGTCTGTGTCGGACCTTACGAAAGGGCGTTCGCACGCGAGAACCACTTCAAGATAAACGATGCGGCGTTTGAGGATGAGATACGATTCGAGCTTATATACGACAAAGAGATAGCGGGGGGAAGGTGGCGGATATATGAAGTTAAAACGACGGATATATCAGCATAAGAAAAGGTTTGTAGACTACCACAGCGACCCGAAACTCATCATCAAGCCTGAAAACAGCGGTATCGTAAGATTGTCGTTTATTGCCACTTTCTGAACTTTTAAGGGTACGCCATCTGCGATCGTAGCGCCAAGCGCGCCACAAACTGCCACCGGTAACGAGTGGAGAACTAAACAGCCGATTACCAAAGACGTGATGAACATTACCAGCATCACCGCGGGAGGCTTCATCCTTTTTCCCTGCATTCCCGGGTTATTGACGCTCATCACCTCTCCGGCAAGAGCAGAAGCGGCATCTCCTATCGCCAGCATGCAGATTGCTGCTATTGCAATGCTCTTCTCGAAGATTAAAATGCTGATAAACGCACCGATAACAAAAAATACATACGCACCGATTTCCTTCTTCTCTTCCTCTTTCTTCCTGAGAAACGGCAATGAGACGACGCCACGGAATCGTAACCATTCAATGATAAAAATAATAAAAAGTGAAAGAACAAAGCCGAGAATGATTGAATCCTTTGGTAAGAAGAGATAAAGCACCGGAATTGCAATGCCGCAGATATGTACCGTCTTCCTCTTCGCTTCTTCCCTTAAAGCACTCAATTTGGACATTTTGATCTTTTGGTAACCACAAGATTACACAACACTTTTTCTTTTTTACAAAAAGAAAACCTGTGCTAAAAGAAAAACAAATATTTTTTTGTCGTATATGATGTACAACTTCCTTCTATTTAGGACACTGATTTACACTGATTAAGCGAGTTTAGAGGCTTAGCTCGTTAGCGGCTCTGTCACATGACCAAAACGCTAAACCACCAAACCGCTATATTATCATCTGTGTTAATTAAGCCCTTTCTGGGCTTGCGGTGATGTGGGCGGAGCCCACAAGCGTTAATCTGCGTCTATAATTTATTTTCTTGTTTCCACTATGCGAACATCACTCCAGCCTCTTTAGTACCGAGATAATCCCACTGCTTGCTTTCTTTAACCTTCTTTATCGCCTGCTCGAACTCGTCCATTCCCACTGCTTTCTTCTTCTTCCTCGCTGCGAACATACCCGCTTCGATGGAGATCGCTTTTATATCCGCGCCAGTAGCACTTTCAGTAAGTCCCGCTAAAGTATCCAAATCTACATCCTTCTTCATCTTCATCGCGGCGGTGTGTATCTTGAATATCTCCTTTCTGCCGTCCACATCGGGTATCGGCACTCTTATGATGCGGTCGAATCGCCCGGGTCGAAGCAACGCCGGGTCAAGAATATCCGGTCTATTCGTCGCGCCTATTATTCGCACGTCTCCTCTTTGGTCAAACCCGTCTACTTCTGCTAACAGTTGCATCATCGTCCGCTGCACTTCGCGCTCTCCTCCAGTGCCATCCTCGACTCTACGTGCTGCTATCGCATCTATCTCGTCAATGAACAAAATGGACGGGGCTCTCTCCTTTGCCAATTCGAACAGCTCTCTCACCATCCGCGCACCCTCACCAATGTATTTCTGCACCAGTTCCGAGCCAACGACACGTATAAACGTGGCGGATGTGCGGCTTGCAACGGCTTTCGCAAGCAATGTCTTACCGGTACCGGGCTCCCCTACTAAAAGCACACCCTTTGGTGGCACCACACCTATGCACTCAAACCGCTCCGGCTCGGTCAGCGGAAGTTCAACGATCTCCCTTATCTCTTCTATCTGCTCTTCCAATCCACCTATCATTCCGTAGTCCGCGTCCGGTGATTCTATTACTTCCATACCGTACACCGTAGGGTCTTTCGCGGACGGGAGCACACTAACCACAGCCAGCGATTGCTGATTCAAGCCAACTTGTGCACCGGCAAAGATGTCTTTAGAGTTTATAAAATGCGAGTAATTGACCACGAATCGAGGTCCCGTACTGCTCCGCACCACCATTCTTTTACCATCTATTACTTCGACGACTGTTCCTATTATCAGCGGCGGTGCTCGCAACTTCTCCAGTTCTGACCGCAACTTCCGTATCTCTCCCTCGTAGCGAGTTCGCATATCCTCGTAAAATCCACCCTCGCGCTCTACCCGCTCCAGCCTCGCTCTCAGCCGATAATTCGCATCCTCCAACGTCTTTATCCGGTCCCGGAAGTATCGTGAGTAATCATCGTCTGGCGATGCAACACTACTGCTTGCTTCGCTTGCTTTGCTTGCTTTCATTTTATCCCCGTTATTTATCTCTTCACTTATTATATATATTATTGAGAACGCACGAGAGTTCGAGATAAAATGACCGAGTGCGAGATATGCGGTGCGGAAATAGAAGGAAAGGCGCAGTACATAGCAATAGGCAGCTCAAAGCTGCGGGTATGTAAAACGTGTGCACGATATGGAACGGTTGTAACGGAAGATGCTGAAGCACAAGTAAAAACAAAGACAAGCGTAGGTAGTGAACAAGCGAAGCAGGCGAAGCAAGCGAAGCTCACTCAGGCTAAACGAAGATTATACGAGCAGATGGACCACGAGATAGAAGAGGGGCTGGAAATTGACGATGATTACGGCAGAAAGATAAAAGAGGCAAGGGAGAAAGCAGGGCTGAAACAAGCAGAACTTGCACTGAGGATAAATGAGAGACAATCCTTGTTGCGGAAGATAGAACACGAGGAGATAATGCCAACCGACGCGGTGCGGAAGAAAATAGAGCGTCTTCTAAAAATCTCGCTTTGATCTTTGATTATAGTATTTCCGAAAAGTAACCACAAGATTACGCAGATTTCCACAAGAAAACCTACATTGTTGACACTGATTAACGCTCGTGGGCTCTGCCCATCACGGGCTCCGCCCGTGCCCCCGCAAGCCCAGGAGGGGCTTACCCGAAAACCCAGAAAGGGTTTAATTAACACAGACGATAAAAATCAACTTTGTTCTTCACCCTAAATAAATCCGCGTAAATCAGTGTTAATCTGTGTCTTAAATAGAATGCAGTTATAGCCCATATACAACGAAAAAATCAGTGTAAATCAGTGTAGATCAGTGTCTTAAAGAGAAGGTAGTTATACTTCATAAATATACAAAAACAAAGCAAAAAATGATGAGAAAGCGGATAGTAATAAACGGGACGGTGGTTCAGGATATCGGATACCGATTATTTTTATATGAGTATGCCGACGAGGCAGACGTTACCGAATTCCAGACACGGAACGTAAAAGAAGGTGTGGAGGTTCTCGTTGGTGGCGAGGATGGTAACGTTGATACTTTTGTGGATTTTGTAAAAACAGAACGACCTGAAGAAGCGGACGTTAAAGCGGTAGAAGTAGAGGAGTATCAAGGTAAAATTAGACCAATAGAGCGGTTTGCACAGGGTTTTATGCTCGCACAGATGGGTAAGTTCGTGAATATCGGCATGGAAATGCTTGCGACAGAAAAGGGGATAAAGCGGGATACTGGTATGACGCTTGATAAGCAGGATATGACGCTTGAAAAACAAAAGGAGACGATCGAGGAGCTAAAGGGTGTAAGAGAGGACGTGAAGGCATATATGGAGGAGCGATTTGAGCGTATAGAGCGAGAGATAACAGACATAAAGGCTAAAATCGAGTTCTTTTGAGTTCCGCGCTTAACTTTAATGTAAAGATGATGCGTAGTGTAAACACAACCGAAGCCGAAGCGGTTTCCCACACTTTTGGCATAGTAGTATTTCTCCTGTGTATCGTGGTACTACCCGTAGTAGTCTGCATTAGCGGTGTAAGCACTGCTACTGCCACAACTCTGAGCGTCCCCGCCTTGGGCTTGGGTGATGTTGCTGATCTCGCAACCGCAGTTTACGGCACGCCGGAGAACGAGAATCTGGATATTTTACGTGCGTTCCGCGATACCGTTCTGCTCACCAATCCCGCCGGAGAATTCCTCGTCAATACCTATTACATCTCCAGTCCGCCGATAGCAGCCGCATTAGCGCAGAATGAGCAATTATGCACGGCAACCCGGCTATTACTGTTTACACCATTGGTCTTTCTTTCTGCGCTCTGCCTGAACATGACGGCGTTTGCCGCATTTAATATCCTTATTCTTATCGTTCTATTCGTACTGAGACGTTACGTAACACTAATACTAAAAGGCATTGGCTACGGTGCTTTAACTATCGCTGCCTTTACGGTTACCGTCATTACGTTGGGCGCAATCGGCTATGAATTACCGCTCTGTGCCGCGATCGCGGCATATTTATTGCCCCTGATTATTCCCGCTGCAGTTGCCGTTTGCATACTCACCTATATAGAATCAAGACCCCGGTCTCAGCCTAAAATCACAAACTATTTATATGCGAAATAAAGATGTATGTGTAATATTATATAATAAATATAATCTCGTGAAAATCTGTGGTTATGAAGAACAATGCAGAAAAAAAACTTCCTCCGGGACGAACGCGCCGTGTCCGAGGTGCTGGGTGCACTCTTAATCATGGCTATTATCATCTCTGCAT